>CAZTDC010000712.1:0-1717 GCA_964612165.1 uncultured Salinivenus sp. | reverse complement strand
CCCTCGACGCCGACCACATTTACGGCCGACTCGGACGTGATCTCCACAGTGGAGGGCGGCGGAAGCGAGGGCTTCGTGGTCTTCCGGGGAGACCAGTCAATCGGGACCGCGGGCAACAACTTTGAGATCGAGCGCGATGACGATCAGCAGCCAGGATTTGCGCCGACGATGGGGAACTTCCGCCTGGTGGGCGAGGCACAGGTCGAGGTTACCGGCTTCAGCGGCTTTGAGCTGTTCTTCAACGACGCGATTGAGCTGGTGAGCGGGGATCTCGACATGGATAGCAACGGAAACCTCGCGGCCTCGGAGGCCGACCCGAGCCTCCTTCCGAGCCTTAACGGCACGATGGACAGCGACCCGCGCATTGAACGTGTGCTGGACCAGAACGCACAGGGGAGCGCCAACGAGTTCACCACGAGCAACGGGACGTTCAATCCGTCGCTCAGTACCCTGAGTGGAGACCGGACGACCTCAAATTACGACCTGACCGCTCGCGGGAACGGCGATTCCTCGATCAGCTCGTCGAACGAGTTTGGCACGGAGACCGAAGAGTTCAACCCGGCGGCCAAGAACGTGGCCGATCTGACGGTCTTCGACGGCGAGTACCGGATCGATCAGGACCACACCACCGTCGGAGAGCTCCTCGTGGACGGTCCGAGCAGCGGACGGGGCCTCGGCATTCTCACGGATGACGGCAGCGATCGGAGCCTTGCCCTCAACGCGTCTGGCTCCGGGGTCACCCACGAAGTCCTCGGGGCGGTCAGTGGCTTCACCGGTGGCGGTGTGGCTGGCTCTGGAGAAGTGACCCTTGAGGTAGCCGGGAGCGACGCGACCCTTCAGGGCCAGAGCGGGACCACGAGCAGCACTGGAGACCACGCGCTGGTTCAGAACCTGGAGATTAGCGCCAGTGGGGTGACAGTCACCGACATCCATAAGGTGGCCAAGGACCTCACGGTGTCGCCGAACGCCGCGGGCGTGGACATTGCGCTCCGACAAGTGCCAGCAGGCACCCCCGGCAGTGATGATGCCGGTAACGGTGCGGTCTTCGGGGAGATTACGTCCGACGGCGACATCACGCTGAGCAGAGACCTGCGCGTGGAAGACGGATCCGCTGAGGACGACATCGGATTCAGTGCGAATGACCACGGCACTGAGACGAGCGACGTTACCCTGAACGATGGCAGCCTCGCGTTCGCCGACAACGACCTGACGGTGAACGAGGGTGACTTCAGCGGACAGAGCCCCGTCACGTACACGGCGGGCGACGGCGAACTGGTCATGAGCAACCAGGGAGCGAGCTTCGGCACCAACAACGCGGATCCCACGACGCCTTCGAACACCAACCAGGGAACCATCCCGAACGTGAGGGTCGACGAGGGAATGCTCCTCAGTAGTGGGAGCAGCGTGAGCAACCTGCTCACCGTAAACGATAATATCAATAGCGACACCTCCCCCAACGAAAGCGACCTCGGCTTCACCGGCACCGTAGACATCAACTTCACGCCGGCCTTCAGCGGCGATGGGTTCCTCGTCTCCAAGGGGACCACGATCAATGTCGCGGACGAAGATGGAGACGCCGACGATATCGAAATCGGGGAGCCGGTCCAGCCCGAGGGGAGCTCTCCGGAACAGGAAGGAGCCGCCGCGGCCCCGCAGTCGGTCACGACGGTCTCCACCCCGGCCACGATCTCGCGCTTCCGCGTCGACAGCGGGAGTG
>CAZTDC010000711.1:0-1724 GCA_964612165.1 uncultured Salinivenus sp. | reverse complement strand
CCGATTTCTTCACGTATGAGAGAAAGTGTCAAACGTACAGTCCTCCCATTCGCCTGTGAAGCTCGTTTTTTCACAGGACGCCCTTGGCGCGGTTGAATACCGCTACGCGGGTGCCCCCTGCCGAGCCGCCTTCTGCGCTGCGTATCTTGGATGCGCTGCGCATGTGTGACGCGCTGCGGCGCAAAAACAAGTCGGATCATGTATGACAGTGCGCTTTGAAGGCCATTCACGTATTGGAGACTCCTCCCTCCACGTCAGGAGACGGTGTTCGGAGCCATCTCCTTCGAGAGGATCGGCTTCAGGACCGGCCTCAGGGACTCTTCTCTCGGAACGCTCCTCCTCGGGAGGCCCATCCTCGGGAACGGAGGGTCTATCGTCATTTCTGGGCAATCTTCAGCCGGGACGTCTATCCAAGAGCCCGGAGTCTCCCAGACAATTTGGCCACGCCGGTTGCCCGGCCAAGCGTCTGGGGACTATCAGAAATTTTGAGACTGTCTCGGCTTCCCGGACCCGACTGTTTTGGCCCAAAGCGCAAGGGCCGGCCGGCAGGGCGCTGAACAGCACAGCAGCTGGGAACGGACCCAATCCGGAGCTGGGCCTGGAGCCAGCCGCTATCGTGCCGAAGCGCCTATGCCGCGCAGCTGGCGGGTCCGAGGAGTCGGTCGGGATTGTAGCAGGCGTCGTTTTTCCAGAGCGCCCACATGCTTTCCAGTATTTTGCGTTGCGTGTTCAGGCGAGCGTGCGTCTCGTTGCCGGTCCGCTTCAGGGACGCGGCGTAGAAGGTTTGAATTTCGTTGGGCTCCTCTGCCCCTCGCGCGCTGCAGAAGGCCTGGTAGCTTATGTTTTTCAGTTCTCCGTTGCCGTGGTCGTCAAGTTGTTCGTTGGCAGACCGGTCTCCGCTCGATCGGCTCTCGATGCCGAGCTTCGAGTAGCGGTGCAGCTCTTGCTTCGTGGAGAAGCGATGGGGCGTCTGGATAATTGCGTCAAACAGGTGGGCCCACACCGGCCCGATTCCCGGAATCTTTTGAAATTCCTGGATCTCCGAGTACGGCTTCCCGAGCTCGATCATCTGCCGTTTGGCCACCTGTTTTTCCTCGTGGGTTTGGTCGAGAAGCCGGTAGAGACTCTCAACTTGGCTTCGAATCCGCTCGTGAGACAGCTTTTCAAGGTAGGCAGTGCGCCCGCTTTTGCTGTAGACCCCCGACGAGGGAATGTGAAGGTGGCCCCACCGCTTCAGCCGCGCCTTAATCTTCTGCTTCAGCTTTCGCTGCTGGTCGCGAAGGTCGGTGTAGTGACTCGCCGCCTGCTTGAAAAGGGCCCGCCGGTCGCCTTCTGGCTGGTAGACTTTCTTGATTTCTCCAAGTCGCAAAAGCCGAGCGAGAGCCTTCGCGTCGGCCACGTCGTCTTTGCGAGCCGAGCGGCTGATCAGGGCGTTCTCTCTTGGATCACACACGAAGACCTGGTCGGCCTCCCCTCTCAGTGCGCGGGCCATCCAGAAGGCCAACGGCCCCTCCTCCATCGTCAACGCCTTCTGACCGGCGTCGATCTGATCGACCTCTTCTCGCAGGCGCTGGCCACTGGTGTCGAAGGTAGTGGTGCCCCGATATGTGCCTTCTTCGTTCATCCAGGCCATCGTGCAGGTACGCGAGTGAACATCTAAACCGATATATGCTGTTGAATCGTTCATGAGAGGAAGTCCTTGGCGTTGATGAGAACAGCGATCG
>CAZTDC010000710.1:0-1727 GCA_964612165.1 uncultured Salinivenus sp. | reverse complement strand
CCCGAGTAGTTCGAGAACGAGGCGAACGTGTCGGTGTCGTCGAAGGCAGACACCGTGTAGACGTTGGTCGCCTCGGTTCGGGCCGGCGAGTAGTTGTTCGCGTCGTCGCTGTCGTTGCCCGCGGCAATGGAGAAGTAAATCCCATTGCTAGCCGCATTCTCCACTGCGGAGTCGAGGGCGTCGGAGGTGCCGCCGCCGAGGCTCATGTTGGCGACATCGCCCTGCGAGCCGTTCTGGGCCACGTAGTCGACGCCGTCAATGATGTCGGAGTAGGTCCCGCTGCCCCGGTCGTCGAGAACCTTCACGGCAACAACGGTCGCACCCTCGGCCACGCCGACGACGTCGCGGCTATTGTCGATCGCGGCAATCGTCCCGGCGACGTGCGTGCCGTGTCCGTCTTTGTCGTTGGCCGTGTCCGAGCCGGGTCCCTTCGAGACGAAGACGGCGCTCCGGTCCGTGTCCACGTTGAGGTCGGGATGGTCGAGGTCCACGCCCGTGTCGAGGACCCAGGCCGTGCCACTCACGCCGCTCACGGCGCCGCCGACGCGGGTGATGCCGTACGGCGTGGTCTGTCCGTCAGAGCCGCCGTCGTCCCCGCCGCCAGCCCATGGGGGCGGAGAAAGCGTTGTGATCTGATCCTGCTCGACGAAGTCAACGCGCGGATCGTCTTCGAGCGCCTTCGCCCGTTCTTCAGTGACTCCGGACGCGGAAAAGCCCTTCAGCGCGGTCGCGTAGGTCGGACCGACGGTTCCGGACTTTCCGAGCAGCTCAGTCGCCACCGAGCGCACGGCCGACTCGCTCTTAGCGAGCACTTCGTCGTCGTTTAGGACAATGATGTACTGTCCCGGAATGGTTTTACTGTTGAACTCGATCGCCTGCTGCTCTTGCTCCTCTTCCTCGTTTTGCAACGGCGCTTCCGAGGTATCGCAGCCGGCAAAGACGAGCGCAGCCGCCAGCAGAGTAAAGCCGGCGAGGGCACGCATTCGAGTATATGTCATGGTTACGGTTCTCGTTGTGAGTGTCATCTTCGAAAGAAACGTGTAGAAATTTCCCACCCCAAAGGGGAGTGAGAACGGCCTCTAACGCCCCAATTATCCCATCAGAGGCCAGTCTCAATTGTGGAATGCAAGGGCGATGGGTGAACTCTACTCACAGAGTGTAGAAAAGGAATGTGAACATCGAAAACCATTCGTGAGTTATTCTTTTCTTCTTTACGGTTTTTGGGAACATCGGTGCTCACGGTATTTGGAGGGCTGCTCTCGTTAAACGAAATTGTGAACTCTTGGCGATCGAGCACCGGGAAATGGGCGCGCATCGCAAACACTTCTCGTCAAGGCGACGCCCCCAGGGCAATCCGCGACCTCTACATTCAACATTGAAGAGAAAATGACAGTCGGGCCCCGTCTCACGAACCGGATCCTTAACATACGATCCCCCTTGTCGTGCAACTGGTGGACTGATCTTACCGATCCGCGAGAACGTACGTAGACAATCTCACGCGGTAGAGGAGATCTCAGATCTTCAGGACCGTGTATCGTCGCAGCCGAATCCATCCTTACAGACGTCTTCACGTATCGGTATCACCGTCCCTGTCAGGAGTCAATGCACACGTTCTCGCTGTACGCCATCGCCGGACTGTTCATTGGGACCGGTTTATCCCACTTCCTGTGGCCGAGCGTTTTCGTGCGGATTGTGCCGCCGTATCTACCCCGTCCCCTCCTGCTCGT
>CAZTDC010000709.1:0-1729 GCA_964612165.1 uncultured Salinivenus sp. | reverse complement strand
GCCTCGCACTTCGCCAAGCTCTTTGACCTGCACATGATGGTGGCCACCGGCGGCCAGGAACGGACTGTGGAGGAGTACGGGACCCTCTTCGAGCGGGCCGGGATGGATCTGTCCGGTCACCACGAGGCGGACGATCAGCCCCTGAGCGTCGTCGAAGGGCGAGTGTCGTGAGGCCGAGTCGGTCCAGAGGACACCTTCTAACGATCTCGCATTCATCATCAACAACTACGATTCACGCCATGAGACGCTTCACCGCAGCACTCGCGTTTGCGCTAACGCTTGGACTTTTGATCACCGCCTGCGACAGTAGACTCGCCGGACCCGAGGACGGCCCGGATGAGCGCTTAGGTGAGGAATCCTCCCTTTCAAAACACCAGATCGCTCCTCATTCCATCCTTTCCGGGAACAGTTCCTCTGGAATGTTGGGGGTGAAGAAGAGCCATACGCCGGGCCCCCCGGCCGCGAACGGCAACGGATTCGAAACCCCGCTCTTCGGCCTCGCGACGGCCCCCAATGGAGACATCCTGGTCGCTGACGCCGGAGCGGGCATCGCTACCCTAAACGGCACCACCGACATTCCTCTCCCCGGTGTCACCGACATGAGTCCTCTCGGACGCGGCACCATGTGGGCCACCGAAGGCCTCACGGGCGATCCCGGCGAGGACACTGGTCAGGGGCTCTACCGGGCCTCCAAGGGCAAAACCCGGCTAATTGCCGACCTCTACGCCTTCGAAGCGGAGAAGAACCCCGACGGGGCCGACTTCATCGACTCGAACCCCTTCGACGTTCAGTCGCTCGGCGGCCAGGCCGCCCTCGTCGCGGATGCAGGCGGAAACGACCTATTGCGCGTCGACAACCAGGGCAACATCGAGGTGCTCGCCATCTTCCCGAACGAGTTGGTGCCGACGGCAAACATTAAGAGCCTCGTTGGTTGCCCCGAAGGCCCGCCGAGTATCTGTGAACTTCCGGACATGCTTCCCGCTCAGGCCGTGCCGACCAGCATCGCGGTCGGGCCAGACGGCTACTATTACGTCGGCGAGTTGAAGGGCTTCCCGGCCCCCACTGATGAATCGAACATCTGGAAAGTAGCTCCCGATGCCTCGTGGGCCGAATGTGGATCCAGTCCGGACTGCCAGAAGGTCTTCGACGGCGGATTCACCTCCATCATTGACCTCCGGTTTGACGAGAGCGGCACGCTTCACGTCGTCGAGCTGGAAGAAAACAGCTGGTTCGCCCTGGAGCTGGATCCACCCCAAATCGCGGGCGGCACGATCAATGCCTGCGATCTCGGCACGGGATCGTGCAGCGAGGTGGCCACGGACATTCCGATCGTGACCGCAATTACGTTCGGCACCGACGGGACGCTCTGGGCGACGAAGAACGCCCTGATTCCGGACCAAGCCGACGTCGTCGAAGTCCCGTAGCTGTTTCCTACCTGTTAGGCGACCCGGAGCGCCAAGCAGTCGAGCCGATCAATCACATCCGCCGCGAATGGGTGCGGGCCGAAAACGACGGCGATCCTAGCCTCATCGACTGGGAACTCGCTTGCGGTCTACCGGCGGATGCCGGAGAGATGGAAGGAGATCCTGGCGATCTGGACCCGTAACGGGTGATCCGACCGAGGGTGCACCAGGCAGGCTCCGGGGCTCCGCCCCCCAGAAAGAGAGAATGACGTTCGTAATCGACGAATGAGAAGCGGGAACGCAGCCATGAATGTCCAAACGATTGA
>CAZTDC010000708.1:0-1732 GCA_964612165.1 uncultured Salinivenus sp. | reverse complement strand
TGTGCTCGTCGGTCATCAGGAGCAGCGAGTAGGCGCCCTCGATCTGCATGAGGGCATCGATAATCTGGTCGAGGTGATTCTGGCGCCGACTCTGCGCGGCCAGGTGCAGGATGAGTTCGCTGTCGCTGGTGGTCTGGAAAAGGGTGCCGCGCTCGCTGAAGCTTTTGCGCAGCTCCTTGGCGTTGGAGAGGTTGCCATTGTGCGAGAGGGCGAGGTTGCCTTTGCGGTGGTGGACCACGAAGGGCTGGATGTTGGCCCGGTTGGCGGCCGCGCCGCTCGTCGAGTAGCGGTTGTGGCCGATGCTCGCGTCGCCGAGGAGCTGCTTGTCGAAGAGATCCGGATCGTCAAAGACATCGAGCACCAGCCCGAAGTCCTTGTGGACCGGCATCACAGGCTCCTGCCGCTTCTCGTCGTAGGTCGAGGTGACGATGCCAGCCGACTCCTGCCCGCGATGCTGCAAGGCATGCAGCCCGTAGTAGGTATGGCGGGCTGCCTCGGGGTGATTGAAGATGCCGAAGATGCCGCAGTGGTCTTGGACAGCGTCGCTCATGGGCAACGGGGCAACGACCCTGAGGGCCGCCGATTCGTGGGACGAGAGCGGAACGAGCACACACCGGTGAGGACCCGTGTGCATTGGGCGTGACATTATCGAAACTGTGCACGGGAAAGGTTGATCCCGTCGGGCGAATTATCCGTCATCTCGTGTCTCTGGTTTACGAAATTCTTCCGCAGCCATAGTGCGAACTACCCGTCAGAAACTGGATCGATCACGTCGAGTCCGTCAATCCAGTCGAAGTCATCTGTGTTGTGAGTGGCAAGCGATGATTCCAGTTCGAGTGTCGTCGCGGCAACGATGGCGTCGGTCGTCTTCATGCTTTCCCGTCGACGCCGTACCTTGATGGAGCGATCAATGACTGATTCGGTGATGGACTGCACTGTGAGAAGCTCAAACAGGCGGTCTATTTTGGCCGCTTCCGTTTCCCCGAGATCGTGATATCCGAGCGTCTCGGTTCGGCTAATTGCGGATGCAATCACGTCACGCTGCTTCACAAAGGAGTGCACCTTCGGATAATCCGGCTTCACGGCGTAGATGATGATGTTGCTGTCGAGCAGCATGCGTCTGTAGAACTTATCCCGATTCGAAAAGGTAAAAGTAGATCCGTCTATCTAGAATCTCCTAGTTTCTATGTCTGAATCGTACCGCGCCATTCTTGTCGACGGGGAGCTTCGCTGGCTCGACGACGTGCCGGATATCCTCCGGCAGGGAATGGAGGAGGTACGGGTCCGCGTCACGATTGAAGAACAGGACGATGGGAACGAAACCGAGCTTGCCTCTCTTCTCAACGAACTTGCGGAGGCGAATCCGTTCAGTAACGTTGAGGACCCGGTGGAGTGGCAACGGGCGCTGCGACAGGAACGGGATCTTGAGTAGGCCTTGCTCTCACCCGACGCGCGCAAAGCCCAACCCGTGGTTGGCGTAGGTGTCCTCGAAGCGCCTGCGTAGGCGCTGGTGGGCGTCGGCCCGGAGGTGTGGATCCTCTTCGACGAGTTCAAAGGCCGCCTCGCGAGCATCCTCTAAGATCGCGGTATCCTCGGTGATGTCGGCAATCTTGAGGTCGGGCATGCCGCTCTGGCGCGTGCCAAAGAAGTCGCCCGCCCCGCGAATCTGAAGGTCCGTCTCGCTGATCTCGAAGCCGTCGTTCGTGCGCACCATCGCCTCCAGGCGCTGCTT
>CAZTDC010000707.1:0-1733 GCA_964612165.1 uncultured Salinivenus sp. | reverse complement strand
TGACTACGGGCACCACATTTGCGTCCCCGGATCTTCTGAAACTTGATGTCCAGACGTACGAGTTGGAGGTGCTCCAGGGAGCTAGCCGGATGCTTGATCGTGCTCCTCCGGAACTCATCCTCATGGAGGTATCGCTTATCAACGTCGACAAAGCCGATGGAAGCCCTCTATTCGCCGATGTGATTCGCTTTATGGACAAGCGAGCGTACCGCTTATATGACCTGTGCTCCTTCATGCGTCGCCCGTACGACGACGCCCTGTGGCAGGTAGATGCTCTCTTCGCTCATTCGACGTCGGACCTTGTAGCATCCACGAGGTGGAAGTAAAGCGCATCCGGCAGATCGGCACACGGGGCATTGCTCCACCACACTCTCGTCCAGGACGCGGCTCAATGTTCTATGAACATCGCAATCACCGCAGATCCTGAGTTGCCGGTTCCGCCCCGCCTGTACGGGGGAATCGAGCGCATCATCCACATGCTCGTGGAGGGCCTCGTGGAGCGGGGGCACGACGTCACGCTTTTTGCGCACGAGGACTCGGAAGTGCCCTGCCAGCTCGTGCCGTACGGCGGCACGGACCCGCAGGCGGTGAGCGACACGATTCGAAATGCGCTTTCGGTGTCGCGCCTGGCCCTCGATCGGCCGGACGTTCTACACAGCTTCGGCCGGCTCGCCTACCTCACGCCGCTGCTTCCCATGCGGCTTCCCAAGATCATGAGCTATCAGCGCGAGCCGACGCTGGACCGAGTCCAGATGGCGATGCGCTTGTCGCGAACGGGGACCCTGGCATTTACAGGCTGCAGCGATCACATTGCCGAACAGATCCGTCCCTACGGTCCGGCGTACACAGTATACAATGGGGTCCCGCTCGACACCTACACGTTTCAGCCGGAGGTGGGGGAAAACGCCCCCTTGGTTTTTCTCGGGCGCATCGCGCCCATCAAGGGCACGCATACGGCCGTCGAGGTGGCACGGCGCAGCGGACGACCCCTGGTGATTGCCGGGAACGTGCCCGAAGTTCGGAAGGACTTCTTTCGAGAACAGATTGAGCCGCACCTCGACGGGTGTCAAATTCGATACGTGGGGCCAGTGGACGACGAGCAGAAGAACGAGCTGCTGGGTCAGGCCACCGCCTTTCTCATGCCCATTGAGTGGGAGGAACCGTTTGGCATCGTCATGGCGGAGGCCATGGCCTGTGGCACGCCCGTCATCGGCACCCGACGGGGATCGGTCCCGGAGGTGGTGGAGCACGGGACCACCGGATTCGTTTGCGACTCGGTTGTAGCGATGGTCGATGCGGTCGGCCGAGTCGACACGATCAACCGGGCGGACTGCCGATCGCGCTGCGAGCAGATGTTTAGCCAGACCGCGGTGGTCGACAGATACGTGGACCTGTACGACACGCGAATTGAGGCGATGAATGGGGCATGACGAATTCGACTTCCCTCGACGGAGCCACGGTGTGCCTGATAACTCCCGGGCAACCGTCGACGAATCCGCGCCTCGTGAAGGAAGCGGACGCACTCGTCGAAGCGGGGGCTACGGTCCACGTCGTTGCCTGTAAGTTCCAGGACTGGGCGGATGAGGCTGCGTTCACCGATCGTCCGTGGACGACACACTGGCTTCGATTTGGGGCACAGGCGCCACGCTGGCAGGATTTGTATCAGCGAGTGCGGCGGCGCACGTGCCGCGAGGTCTCACGGTTTGTCGGAGTGCAGCCGGTGCTTGCCGAGC
>CAZTDC010000706.1:0-1736 GCA_964612165.1 uncultured Salinivenus sp. | reverse complement strand
TCTCGTCGGGCGTGCCGTAGAAGTCGGACATGCCCATGCAGCCGAGACCGAGGGCCGAGACGGTCAGATCGTCGGTTCCGAGTGTGCGCTTTTGCAGCATGCAGTTCGATGGACTGGCCAGAAAGAGAAGGATGAGCGAAAACCGCAAGGTCCAACGTCCGCCCCTCCCCGCTGTTGCGCCCCTTCATCAAAAACTGCCCCGCGTGGAAATGGCACCTCGACAGAGGAGTAGCACTTCCGCCCCCCTCGTCACCCTTCCACCGATGCGCGTCGCTCGCCCGAAGACGACTCCTCAGCAACGTCAAAGCCAATGGCCTCTCCCACCACGTACGACTCGGTATCCTCCATGCGCGGCTGGATGATCATCTCCCCCAGCAGCCCAGTCGTAAACATCTGCGCACCAAACACGATGAGCAATAGGCCCAGCAACAGAAGGGGCCGATCCCCTAGGGCGTGGCCGTATACGAGCTTCTCGATCGTCAACCACAGATTGATCACAAAGCCGGCCCCGAACGTGAGCGTGCCCAATGACCCAAAGAAATGCATGGGCCGGATGGCATACCGGGTCAAAAAGATCACAGTAATCAGATCGAGAAAGCCCTGCACGAAGCGCTCAACACCGAACTTGGTCTCGCCGTACTTCCGGGGATGGTGTTGCACCGGCTTCTCGGCCACGCGGTCGTACCCGGCCCACTTTGCCAGCAGGGGAATGTAGCGATGCAACTCGCCGTACACACTAACGCTTTTCACCACCTCGCGCCGATACACCTTGAGGCCGCAGTTGAAGTCGTGCAACGGAAGCCCCGAAATCATACGCGTCACCCAGTTGAAGAAGCGGCTGGGGATTGTCTTGCTGAGCGGATCCTTCCGGTTTTTCTTCCACCCGCTCACGAGGTCGTAGTCTCCCGCCTCCAACTTCTGCACGAGGTCCGGAATCTCCGCCGGTTCGTCCTGAAGATCCGCGTCCATCGTTGCGACGTACTCGCCCTGCGCCCGCTCGAAGCCCACGGACAGAGCCGCCGACTTGCCGTAGTTGCGCTGAAATCGCAGGGCCATTACGCGCGGGTCCTCGTCGTGCAGGGTCCGCGCCACCTCCCAGGTGTCGTCCCGGGAGCCGTCGTCAATGATCAAGACGCGGAAGGACAGGTCCGCCTCGGTACAGGTCGCCCGGAGGCGGTCGATGAGTTCGGAGAGCGACTCGGCCTCTTCGTACGCCGGGATGACGATGGAAAGGTCCGGCCGTTCGCCGTCGGAGGACGTATGTTGTAGCTGGGACTGCTCCACAAATTGAAACTTTATAGCTGTCGCCGAAAAATCATCCCGACCTGCTCAAAGTGGGCGTCCTTGTGAGCACGTTCCGGGGCAACCTCCTACGTCACGACCATTCTCTGAGCCGCTCTTCCAGACGAGGGCAAAGAAGCCTGCCGCTCTTCTGACGCGTGCTCCGAAAAGCGGAAGGAATGATCCCCTTTCACGCGTCACGCCTCCTTCCTCACGCATCAATCGTCGCGTACTTGGCGTTGCGCTCGATGAACTTCCGACGGGGCTCCACCGAGTCGCCCATGAGGGTCGAAAAGAGACGGTCGGCGGCCGCGGCGTCCTCGATGGTGACTTGCTGAATCTTACGCGTCTCCGGGTTCATCGTCGTGGTCCAGAGCTGCTCGGGGTTCATCTCGCCGAGCCCCTTGTAGCGCTGCATGCTGGGGCTCTTGCCGTCGGCCCGAAGTTCCTGCATG
>CAZTDC010000705.1:0-1737 GCA_964612165.1 uncultured Salinivenus sp. | reverse complement strand
CGGGCCGGGGGCTTCATTGTCGACGGGCACGGCGACCTGCGCCTCGAACACGTTCACCTGACCGACGACCGCGTCTGCATCTACGACTGCATCGAGTTCAACGAGCGGTTCCGCCACCTCGACGTCGCCAACGACGTGGCCTTCCTGGCAATGGACCTGGATTTCAACGGGCGAACGGACCTCGCAAAACGGCTGGTTGGTCGCGTGGGGGAGGCACTTGGCGATCCGCACCTTGGCGAGCTGATTGACTTTTACAAGTGCTATCGAGCGTACGTCCGGGGCAAGGTGGAGGGCATGCGGGCAGCCGAAGACGAGGTCCCGCCCGCCGAACGGGGTCGGAGCCGGGTGCGAGCGCATCGGTACTACCAGTGGGCCCTTCGGTACGCCGTGGCCGGGACCGAGCCGCTGGTCGTCGTCGTGTTTGGGCGATCGGGGACGGGCAAGAGCACGCAGGCCGCCGCCCTGGCCCGCGCCCTCGGCTGGGCGCATGTCTCGTCGGACCGGGTCCGGAAGATGCGGGCCGGGATTCCCCTCCACCAGCGCACCGACGAGGCCCTGCGGGAGCACCTCTACAGCGCCGAGATGACGACCCGGACCTATGAGACGCTGAAGACGCGGGCGGTGGAGCGCGGACGCCGTCACAAGGGAACGGTTCTCGACGCCACCTACAACGATCCCGACCGGCGCGAGGCGCTGCGCACAGCCCTCCGCGCGGCGGAGATTCCCTACGCCTTCGTGGAGCTTACGGCCCCGAACGACGTGCTCCGCGATCGGCTGGCCACCCGCGACGCCGACTCCGCCACGGCGTCCGACGCCCGGGCCGAAGACTTCGATTTCCTCAATGACCGCTATCAGGCCCCCTCCGCCCTCGAAGATCCTCGGCACGTGCGCATCGATACGGAAGGGGACCCTCAGGACACGACGCTGACCCTCCTGAAAGCCCTCATTCGCTTAAATGACTGAGGCGATGCGTGAAACGTGATAGGGGAGCACGGTGAGGCCAACCAAAGTGCATCGCCCGCAAATCACGCTTCACTCATCGCGCTTCACGCTAGTCGAGGAGCAAGGAGCCTGCTGCAAACGGGCTTCTCACGCAACGGCCAAATCCATCGCTGCGTCGCTGGAGACGACCTGCACACCGGCCTCATTCATCTCCTCCCAGGCCTGCGCCAGCGACCCGTCCTGGTCAATGCCCCGCGTTGCGTCCTCAATGACATACACGTCGAAGTCCTCCTTGCGCCCATCGACGGCCGACCACTTCACGCAAAAGTCGGTAGCCAACCCGCAGAGGTAGAGCGTGTCGATATCCCGCTCACGCAGGTACCCGGCCAGCCCCGTCGGCGTCTCGCCGTCGTTCTCGTAAAAGGCCGAATAGGAGTCGATTTCCGGCCGAAAGCCCTTGCGAATGATGAGCTCCGACTGGGTGGTATCGAGGTCCGGGTGAAACTCGGCTCCCTCGGTTCCCTGCACACAGTGGTCGGGCCACAGCACCTGATCGCCGTACTCCACCTCGATCACGTCGTACGGATCGTGCCCGGGATGGGACGAGGCAAACGACTGATGCCCCTCCGGATGCCAGTCCTGGGTTTGAATCACATGGTCGAACTGCTCCGCAAGGTCGTTTACGAGGGGCACAATCTGGTCGCCCTCCGGCACTTCGAGGGCCCCGCCCGGGCAAAAGTCGTTCTGCAGATCGACGATGAGGAGTGCGTCCATGGCCGTCATGAAGATTGAATG
>CAZTDC010000704.1:0-1740 GCA_964612165.1 uncultured Salinivenus sp. | reverse complement strand
ATTTAGTTTAGACCCTGAACGGAGTTTCTATGCCGCGTTCGGGATCCTCATTCTGCTTATGGGTCTCGGGTGGTCCCATGCGGCCCCTTCCAGCTTGGCGGCCGCGAGCGATGACGTCGCTCCACCGGACGACGAGATTACTCTCCGTGTGGGTAATGAGAGTGATCGCGTGGAGGACGGAGAGTCTTCACGCTCCTTGCCCGACGTTCCCGATCCGACCCTCGACAGTCCCTCCCCTCCCGTGACTCGGGCCTCCGTGGATACGTCGAACAACGGACAGACGACGCTCGAGATCACTTATAGTTACGAAGTTGAGAACCCAGACAAAACGATCATTAGGGTTGAGGACGGAAACGGGAACAGTGCCTCCTGGGAATACGACGACAGCGGAAGCGGATTTACGACTGTGGACGAAACGAGAACGCTGCAGCTGGACAATCCTCCCAATACCAGTGGCGATGGTCTTTCCAATGAAGGCACATACACGGTCGAAATTGAAGCGAGGACGTCGGATGGGGACGTCGGCATAAACAGAGAAGAAGACTTCTTAACGATCGACAACACGGCCCCGTCAATACAGAGTGTAACGAAGCCAGCGGACGGGTTGTACGGAATCGGGGAGACGCTGACCTTTGCGGTCGAATACGACGAAGCGGTCAACGTGAGTGGGACGCCAACGATTGATCTCGATTTCCCCGACACGGTAAAACAGGCCACCTACGACGCATCGGCGAGCCAACCGGACAGCCTGGTGTTCAGCTACACGACGCAATCGGGGGATGAGGCAGTCGGGGGACTCAACTTCGACAGCGAAACCATCAACAACGGGACCCTCGAGGACGACGCGAAAAACAACGCGCAACGGGACTTCAGCGATATCGCGCCAGACCCGAATGGAATTCGGATTGACGCAGCGCGCCCCGCGAGTCTAACGGTAGACACCCCGACGGACTCGACGTTCCGCCGGTCGAGTTCGCCTAACGACACGGTCACCGTTGGTTACAGCTACACCGAAAGCCTCCCGGACACGCTCCTGATTCGACTCGTTGATCCGGGCGGAGACGTAGAGGCCCGGTACGACGTGAATGACAGCAGCTATGGGGGCAATGACACAACCAAAACGGTCGTCCTGGATCTAGCGAGCCCCGATAGCAGCGACAATGGCGTAACAGCAGGACAAACGTACGACCTGCGGGTTACAGCGGCCGACTCATTGGACCAACGCACCACGACGACGGGCAAGTGTCCTCTAACGATCGACGACACGCAACCAACTGTGACGGAGATCACCCGGTCGTCGCCGCCAGATCTGAGTACCAATGACAACAGCGTTGCCTTCAAAGTGTCGTTTTCGGAGTTCGTCGAATCGATTGGAACGGTTGATTTTGACCTCAACAAAGACGCAGGGGTCGACGCCTCGATTAGCAAAGTGGATACCTCTCGCGGGCGGAGTGTGCTTGTAACGGTGGACCCCGTGTCAGGAGACGGTACGCTCGGGCTTAATGTCGTCAGTGGAACTGACATTCAGGATCGCGCCGGCAACGACCTGGATCCTACCGAGCCGTCGCCGGACGAGTCTTACTCGATCGACAATACGCCGCCGAGCATCACAATGGCAACGACCGGCGATGCAGACGGAAATGGGAAGATTGACCGGATCACGCTTCAGTACACGGAGGCCGTCAACATCACCGACGCAGACGATGCCCTGCCGGGCTACTCGGTCGACGGCGGATACAC
>CAZTDC010000703.1:0-1746 GCA_964612165.1 uncultured Salinivenus sp. | reverse complement strand
TCGCCTCCAACACCTCGTCGGCTTCTTCTGCATCAACGAACAGGACGAGGTGGTCGCCGACGTCCAGGGTGGTCTGCCCCCGGGGCGTGATCACGGTGTCGTCTCGAAGAACCGCCCCGACGACAAAGTTGTGAGGAACTTCGTCGGCGCTCTGCTCCAGGGGGCGCCCCACGAACGGACTGTCGGGGCCAAGTTCGACCTCGACGACTTCCCCCCGGTCGTTTTCGACGAAGGTAATCTTTTCGACCCCTTTCTTCCGAGTGTGGCGCAAAATCTCCTCGATCACCTCGCGGCGGGGATTGACCGTGGCGTCGATGCCGCTGGCGGTGAAGACCGACTCGTACACCCCGCGGTGCACCACCGACAGCACCTGACCGGCGTCCAGGTCATGGCTCAGGAGGGACGAGAGAAGGTTTCGCTCGTCCGGCGTAAGGGCGGAGACCACGAGGTCGGCGTCCGACACGCCCGCCCGTCGCAGGAATTTGGGATCGGTGGCGTCGTTCTCCAGCACCATCGTGTTCGGGAGCTCCTGGGCCAGGGCACGGGCACGGTCCGGGTCCTGCTCGACGAGGCGCGGTTCGAGGCCCCGCTGTTCGAGCAGGCGGGCCGTCTGGAAGCCAATCTCGCCCCCGCCCAGAATGACGACGTGGCGGGCCTCCTTGAGGCGGGTCTCAGGGGTTAACTTTCCCCCAAACTGCTCGACCTGGGTCGGCTGCCCGATCACCAGCAGGCGGGTCCCGGCGTTGAGCTGCGTGCTCCCGCGAACGACCTCCATCTTCTCGTCGTCGAACGCCGCCACGAGGGTCACGCCCTCATTGAGCCGCAGCGCCTGCACGCGCTTCCCGGCGACCGGGCTCTCCTCCGGAATCCCAAACTCGGCCATCACGACCCGGCCGTCGCCGAAGTACTCGACGTCCTGCGCAGTGGGCAGCCCGGCCACCTCCACGATGCTCCGGGCCGTGAGGTGGTCGGCCCCCACCATGAAGTCGACGTTGAAGGCCTCCCGCAGCTGCGACCAGGTGGCGAGGTATTCCGTTTCCGCGACGCGGGCAATGGTGAACGCGCTCTCGTTAAGTGCGCGGGCCGTGCTGCAGATCAGGATGTTGCTCCGGTCGTCGCTCGTGCTTCCAATCACGAGGTCGGCGTCCTGGATCTCGGCGGCTTTCAGGGTGTCAATCTTGGCGCCGTTGCCTTCATAGGTGAGCACGTCGGTCTCGGCCCGGAGCGATTCGAGGCGCTCGGGGTCCTTGTCTACCGCGACCACCTCGTGGTCTTCGGCCAGCGCGTGGGCCACGCTGCGCCCAACCTGTCCGACACCAATGACGACGACCTTCATCAAAGACGGTAGAGTCTTTTCGCAATGCGCGGTGCCCACCAAAGATTGGTCACGGACGGTCCAACCGCAACGAGGCGTGCGAGTTTAACAGGATGGTCTCCTTGTTTCCAGTTCCTCCTCCGGAACCGCTCCCGTTTCTCGAAGATAGGAGTGTTTTCGGACGGTCCACTGTCCCGATTCTTCCTTTGTCCGACCGCTTCTTGTTTCCGCTTAATCGCGCGCTGAGGTCATGGCACAAACGGGTGATCGCTCACCGGCCGCCGATCTCGGGCTTTTGGATGCTACGATGGTGGGCATGGGGGCCATGATCGGGGCGGGCATTTTTGTGCTCACCGGCCTGGCCGCCGAGATTGCCGGCCCGGCGGCGATCCTGGTGTTCGCCCTGAACGGGGTCGTGACGGCGTTTACGG
>CAZTDC010000702.1:0-1755 GCA_964612165.1 uncultured Salinivenus sp. | reverse complement strand
ACTGCTCCCTCCGACCGTCACGCCGCTCAGCCTCCCCAAGACGATCCAGCGCACAAGAAACTCGTCCTTGTGGTCGACGACAACGCGGAGGTGCGGCAGTACGTGCGCTCGATCCTGGAGCCGGACTTTTCCGTCATCGAGGTCACCGACGGCGAAGACGGCGTGGCGGTGGCCCGCGAGGAACTGCCGGACGTGATTCTGGCGGACGTGATGATGCCGGGCGTGGACGGACACGAGATGACCCGTCGCCTGAAGGACGATCCCGAGACGGAGGCGATTCCGGTGATCATGGTCACCGCCCGGGCCGGGACCGACGAGGAGGTGGAAGGGCTACAGGTGGGGGCCGATGATTACGTGACCAAGCCCTTCGATGCCGACGTGCTCCATCAGCGAGTAGGAGGGGTCATCACCTTGCAGGAGCGGCTGCGCGACCACCTGCGGGAGGAGCTTCGCGTCGACGCGGAAGCAACGCCGGAGGCCCTCGACCAACCCGACGAGCGGTCCGAATTTGAGCAGGAGGCCCGGACAATTATCCGCGAGCATCTCCCGGATCCGGACTTTGACGTGGACCACCTGGCCGAAAAGATGGCCATGAGCCGATCCTCGCTCTACCGCACCTTCAATGAGCACACCGACCAGACGCCGTCCGAGCTTATCACGAAAATGCGAATGGAAAAAGCGGTCGAGCTGTTGCGGGACGGAAAAGGGACGATTACCCAGGTGGCCTACGCGGTGGGATACGAGCGGCACTCCAGCTTCAGCCGGGCCTTCCGCAAGCACGCGGGGCAGTCCCCGAGTGACGTGGCGGCCGAAGGCTAATCTGCTCTCTGCGATCCTCAACGAGCGCGCCCTCAACGCTTCTTCTCACAGGGACTCGCTCGCCCACTTCGTAAACAAAACGTGAACCTGCGGTCTGAAACAGACTGCAAAACATCTGGGACAGACTGCAAAGCATCTCTCCCCGCGTCTGTCGTGGTTTCGGGCGGAGCAAATCCGGGAAGTGCTCATCCGCAAATTGACCCGCAGCCCTTCCGCCCGTCGTGCCCGATTCGTCCGCTGCCCCTTCGTCCTCCAAGGCCATGCCCGAAGACGACAATAGCGGCGACGCTGAAGAGGACCGGTCGCGCTCCACCGAGGGCCGCCGTCCCCTGCACAATGCGTACGCGGCCCTGCAGGCCATGCTCGGGAGCGATCGGGCGGACGACCCAAACGAATAATCCAATCGTCTCGATCGGAACGCACGCCCGTCCCCGACGCCATCGGGGCGCTCGCCGATCGGCCATTGCCTGGTCTATGCACGATTGCTTTGCGAAATCCGCCACTTTCTGCCATGCATACTTCGGGAACTCCAGTTACGTCCGTACTGCAGCGGGCCCTTTCGCGGTCGTATGCGACTGCGTCCAAACCCGACCGGCACGAGGTGCAACTGGACGTGAGCGGCCTCGGCAGCGGCACCTACTTCCTACGGCTGCAGGATGGGACCGAAACGATCACTCAGAAGGTGACCATCGTGCGATGAGCCTTTTTCCCTTGCGAAGGAACTAGGCAAAATCTCATTTACCGAAGATCGACATGCCCCTCGAGCACGCTGAATCATCGAAATCGTCTTCGCACACCCTCACCCACACAGCAAGTCGGAACAGAAACACGTTTCCACCCAGCATGACGGTTCTATCGAGTCAGCACACGACGACATTGAAGCATGAATGGACAGACTGGGCCATACGAGTTGCACTTCTTCTGGCCTGCCTGTCC
>CAZTDC010000701.1:0-1756 GCA_964612165.1 uncultured Salinivenus sp. | reverse complement strand
ACCTCGTCGACGTGGGGGCGCCGGCGGTCGAGTCCATTGACCTGCCGAATACTGGGGATCCGCCGGTCGGAAATGCAGGCGAGCAATTCGCAACGGCCCTCTCGGGACTGAAGGTCGATGCGCAGGGCGGCTACGACGTGTATGCCGCCAGCGACAGCCTCCGCCGGGCACTGACGGCGGAAGAGCGAGATCTGGCGAACGATCTCTTCCCGACCGACGGAAAGATCGGGGATGGAACCGTTCAGCCGTCCAACACGAGTGGTGCACTTTCGCTCGCGGCGGATGGTGATACTGAAATCGAGAACTATCTGCCGAACGCCTCGACGCCGGGCATTAATGGGCAGGCGGCAGACGTCAAGTTCGTCGTGCGGGACGAGGCCGGAAATGAGGCAACCGTGACGGACGCTACCGACTTTATCGTCGACAACGTTAGTCCGGTCGCGGAAGACGCGCAGGGCGACAGCATCGTGACGGCCACGGTCACGCTGTCGACCGACGCCGACGGCGATGGCGTGGCCAACATCGGCGACGAAATCGAGGTGACCGTCGATCCGGCCCAGGTGCAGGACGACGTGGAAACCGTCTATGCCGAATTCCCTGAAGATGAGTTCGGGGACATTGGGCAGCAGGACGTGGAGAATGTAGATGTGAATGACAACAATCTTTCCGACGTGCTGGAGCTCACCAGCAACAATGGCTCGTTCAGCACGACGGTCGAACTGATCGACGATCCGCAATTTGATCTCTCGAGTGGAGATGGTGTTGAGCAAGCGGCGAATAGCTTCACGGTCGGTTATTACATGGTCGACAGCGGGGGGAACGGAAATAACAACAGCTCGGGAAGCTTCATTCAGACCACGCCGCTGGAAGCCCCGATCGACAACCAGAAGCCGTTCATCGACAACGACGACGAGCTGGCAACGATCAGTGATGCCGTCCCGAGCAACGGCGGGATTCGCCTGGGAACGGGCGTGAGGGCGACGTACGAGACCAGCGAGGCCCTCGATACGGCGAGCGTCGACCTCTCGGCGCTCGGCGGACCGGCGTCGCAGGACCTGCAGCAAACGAATGCGACGGCTACGGACACGACGTATGCCTTCGACTTCACGGCGTCCGCCCCGAGCAACCCGTACGACGTGCAGCTGTCGGACGACCAGAGCCCGCCGCCGGAGGCCGAAGTCACGGCGCGACTGGTGGACGAAAGCGGCAACGTGAACGAGGTCGTCGTTCCGTACAACAACGCCGTTGAGGTCGTCGACCTCATTGCCCCGTCGCAGGTTACGCAGGACCAGCTTACGGTCCAGCACATCGACGACAACGAGAACAACCGCGAAGATCCCTCCGACGGAAACGGCGTCATCAACGTCGGTGAGCGGGTCCGGCTGACGATTGACGTGAGCGAGAATCCGGACTTTGCGCCGGTTGCGGGGTCGGCAGGACAGATCGACATTGATCTTTCGGCCTTTGGAGTAAGCAGTGGGACATTTACTATCCCCGCGGGCTTGTCTGCACCGGCCCCAGGCAATACAGGCGCGGGGTACGACGCTGAAGATAACGAGTTTGTGGCGGACTTCGAGGTTCTCAATGGTGGGGTTGACGACAGTGACGGCACAGATGCGATCGTTATCGAGAACGTCGTCGACAACGCCGACAATCAGACGAACCGGGCCGACGATCCGACGCAGTATGCCCGGCTCGACGCCAACACGCCCCTCGACGCGCAGCGTCCGGTCATCTCGAATGCGCAGTACGACTT
>CAZTDC010000700.1:0-1757 GCA_964612165.1 uncultured Salinivenus sp. | reverse complement strand
TGCCGGAAGCCCAGAAAACAACCGTTGAGGTTTATGACGTGCTCGGGCGACGGGTCGCGACGCTGGTCGAGGGAGAGAAAGAGGCTGGTCGCTACCGTCTACAGGTCGAAACGCGGAGGCTCGCAAGCGGGGTGTACTTCGTGCGGATGCGAGCGGAGGGCTTCCAGAAGACCCGGCGACTGGTGGTAGTGCGGTAGAGGGCCGGGGCGGAGGGAGCACAGTTTGGCCCCCCTCAAACATCTTCTGACTTTACATTTTCTCATTTCTAGCCTCTGTGAGGAGCCGCCGTGTCCAAACAACGTTGCCTCTTACGTTGCGCTGCGCTTACGCTTCTAGTACTCCTCTTGCTGGCGGGCGCCCGTACGGTCGGAGCTCTTCCAACTTCGGCCGACCGCGGGAAAAGTACGGAGACGGCTGATCCACAGCTTTCCGACACACGCCGATCCGGACCGGGCAATCCAGCAGTGGCCGGTGTAACGCTGTGCGGCATTGAGGAGTTGTCTTCGACTCCCTCCATCACCGACAAAGAAGCCCTCGACTACGTCCGGTTAGCCTGGAAACTTACCGATCTCTCCGACGAGGCAATCCAGGAGGCGTTATCGAGCGGGTATTCGGGCATTCCCTACAAGAACTGGATCTCGTTCTTTCTCAAGGCCCCGGAGTTTTTGAATCCCCTGCGCAGCGGGGAGTATGGCCAAGCGGCCAAGCGGGGGGCACGGATTGCTGCCGAAGGGCTTATCGACGAAGCCCTCGCAAAGGTTGGCCTCTCAGGGGTCACCACGGTGGCTAGGGCAGCGTCGTGTCCGGTCTTGCTCAGCATCGCAAACTTCAAGGAGGTCGCAGAAAGTAGTGCCTTCGACGTTCAGCGCGAGCTCTACTTTCAGGCCCGTGCCCGGAGCGACTTCCAAACGATACTGGAAGCGGAACCCTTCGAACTCATCGAGGCGGAAAACACCCCCATTTTTAAGACGGACAGGGGATGGCTTTTCCGGCGAAGCGGGTACCTCGGCGGCTCCAAGGTTCCTCCGGTCCCTGAGTTTTCCTCTGAGCAATTTTTGCGGTACGCGGAGCTTCTCTGGCAGGCGAAAAATGGAGACGGGGAACAGTTCGAGCAAAACAGGAACGAGATCCGCGAGCGATTCCGTGAGGATGCAACAGGAGGCGACGACCCGCCTCCTGAGGATCAAACCACGGCCCACATTGAGATATCGGGAACGAGCGGGTACGCCTCGGTCCCCGAGCGCGTTACGTTTAGCGGTACGGAGTCTTCAAGTCCCAATGACATCGTCTCCTACGAGTGGGACTTCGGCGACGGCGGCTCTGCGACCGGCGAGACTGTTGAGCACGTCTTTTATGAGGGGGGGCGCCACGAGGTGCGGCTAACAGTCACCGACGCGGCGGGCAATGAAGATCAGACCGTCAGGCGGGTCTCGTTTGCGGCCCCGACCTTCGAGGCGGCGCCCCAGACGCTGAACGAGTTTAGCTTCGAGGCAAAAGCCTCTAGCAACATCACCGGCTACTCGTGGGACTTCGGCGATGGGAACGCCGCGAGTGGCCGCGTTGTGGAGCACACCTACGAGGTGGACGGGGAGTATGAAGTGGCGCTGACGCTCTCTTATGGCAGCGGAGGGACAACGACGGTAACAAAAACGGTCTATGCAGGTCCCCGCCCCGTCTATGTCAGCGGCTCGCTCGAAACCAATCGCGTGTGGCCGGACACCTACGGCCCGTATGTCATCGACGGGAAGCTCACGGTC
>CAZTDC010000699.1:0-1767 GCA_964612165.1 uncultured Salinivenus sp. | reverse complement strand
CAGATGAAAAGAACGGTCGCGGCCACGGCCACGACGAGGCGCCACGTCACGACGGAAGTTGTGTTCGTCCGGGGAGATGCGTTTCGTTGATAGAAGAATACGCTCTTCGTCTCCAAGCAAGTTGGTATGGATCTCTTTTACAACCAGTACGGGCAGGACGGACCGCCCCTCCTCATTTTGCACGGCCTTCTCGGCGCCAACGGCAACTGGCACACCCTCAGCCGCACAGCGTTCCAAGAGGTGGCCACCGTCTACGCCGTCGACCAGCGCAATCACGGTCGCTCGCCCCACACCGACCGCATCGACTATCCAAGTATGGCCGACGACGTAAAACACTTTCTCGATCAGAACGACCTGGGCTCGGCGCACCTGCTGGGGCACTCAATGGGGGGGAAGACAGCCATGCAGACGGCCCTCACACATCCCGACGCGGTCGATCGGCTCATCGTCGTGGACATGGCCCCGAGGCAGTATTCGCCGCGGCACACCGACCTGCTCGACGCCCTTGCTCGCATCAATCCCTCCGAGTACGAGGACCGGGAGGAGATCGACGCGGTCTTGGCCGAGGATGTGCCCTCCTGGGCCATTCGGCAGTTTCTCCTGAAAAATCTTGACTACGACGGCGACCAGTACACCTGGAAAATGAATCTGGACGCCATCCGGCGCCACTACGACGACATCAACGCCGCCATCACCGGTGACGAGCCGTTCGACGGGCCTACGCTCTTTGTGCGCGGCGCGAATTCCGACTACGTGTCGGACGACGACGTGCCCGCCATTCGCGATCTGTTTCCGAACGCGGAGCTCGCGACGATCGAGGGAGCGGGGCACTGGGTGCATGCCGATCAGCCTGACGCGCTGGCCAAGGTGGTGACGGAGTTCCTAGCGCAGACCGAGCCGCTGCGTGACTAAACGAGCCTGTTCCGACCGTCGGAGTGTCCGTATGTAGAACGTGACTTCCCACTTCCGCTGCCCATGTCCGACGACTCTTCGTCTCCATCCAGCCCGGATGCCTCCTCCGACCCGGATGAGCCACCGGCCGGGCTCGTTCGGGGGGCTCGTCGGGTGGCATCGCTGGCCCAGCGCCTGACGACGGGGGTAGCGTGGCTGGCCGGCGCATCGGCCGGAGCGGGACTTCTGCTCTGGGGGCTTCTCTGGTGGCCGATTGCGCCGCGGCCCGTTGGGCTCCTGGGGGCCGGAGCCAGCCTGGTTCTGCTGCTCGCCCCCGCCGCGACACTCGCCCTCTTCTACCAGGGACTCTACGACCTGCAAGCCCTGCCTAGTCGATTCTCCAACCACGCCCGCCGTACCGCTGAACACTCCGCCGAGGCCGCTCGGGCAACAACGACCGACGGTTCCGACGACCGCCTCGGGTGGCTCTGGGGGCTCGTCAAGCAGATTTGGGCGCTCCGCACCGTGCTGACCGAAAATCGCGCCCTGCTCGTTCGCTACGGTGCCCTGCTCCGGTTCGTCACACCTGGATTCCTCTTGCTCGTGGCCCTGGCCGCTGGACTCAGTGCCCTGCTCGTGCCGATCGCCGCTGTCGCAGGACTCGTTGCATTGATCGCGTGAGCGCTTGGCGGCCCGGTGCCTGGCAGCCCCGCCCAACGATTGGCAGCGCGCGGGGCACACAGGCCGCCGCGGAGGAGATATGGGACGCGGGAATCGATTGCTTGTACGGGGCGACGGAGGCCCTTCCCGCAAAGAAGATACAGGAAAGCCCTCGTTGTGCAGTCGGCGATATGGCAAATCAGTTGTGCACGCCCA
>CAZTDC010000698.1:0-1768 GCA_964612165.1 uncultured Salinivenus sp. | reverse complement strand
TGGCGGACCTCGGGCTGGAGAGCGGGGCGGTCTACGACGCGCTGCACGTCCTTTGTGCGGAGAAGGCCTCCGCCGACGAGCTCCGGACGTTCAACGGCAAGGACTTTCGGCGGATGCCCCCGAACGGGGAGACCGAACTCGTGGTGCTATAGTCTTTCTGCCTGCCCAGCAGCGAAAGACCCGGCTCGATTCAGAAGAGCACCCGCCTCCCTCCGGTCCTGATAAGCCGCGCAGGGGATCCGGGCCGGCAAGCCTGAGCGGCGCATGAAAGAACACACCGACCCCGCCTCGTGAGTGATCTTCAACCGCTGCGCCCGAGGAGGTAGAGGCCTTTCAGGACAACCCTGCAGAGGGTATTGGGCTTCAGAGGACAGCTCAGCGCCTGTTCCCTGTCTCATGCATGGGATAGCGCCCATTATAATCGTGCTTTCAGTGTGCCGCTATTGGGCAGAAACGGCTCTATGTGCTGGCTGACCGGCGTCTAAAGGCCCGGGCCCGCCCCTCCCTCCCGAACTCCAACTCACAGCACTGCCGAAGCAAATCGCCCAGCTTGTCGCGCGCCCGCTGGACGCGTGATTTCGCCCCTGATAGGGACAAGCCCAACTCGTCGGCCACCTCCTGCTGCGTGTGCCCCTCAAAGTCGGCCATGACGAGCGGCCGCCTGTACATCTCCGGCAGTTCCTCTACCATCGGGCGCAGCCACGACAGGACCTCCTCGTGCACGTCGTGTTCGCCGTCATACGCAGCCAGATTCGCCGCCTCCGCTGTCTCCTCCGATTCCATCACCTCATCGGGCCGCTCCACTCGCTCCTCGACCGGCCGGCGTTCCTGCCCTCGGTAGAAGTCGGCAATTGTGCGGCGGGCAATGGTAAACACCCAGGCCTCTACGCGGTCGGGATCGTCGAGCGAGGAGATCGATTCGTGCAGGCGAAGAAGCGTCTCCTGGACCACGTCGTCGACGTGGGCCGCTGGCACACGGTTGGACAAAAACGAGCGCAAACCGTCGACAAGCGGCCGCCAAAGCTCTTCCTCCGCCCCGGCGGATTCGATTTCGTTGGGCAAATCGGACGACTTCTCGGCAGAATCGCCACTGTGAGATCGGGAGTCAGGCGTAGCCATCGGAGCTTCGTTTGTCTTTGGAGAGGTAGAGAATGGGGAATGAGCGGGTCAAGCCCGAAGGGACTGCATCGGGAAAAGCCCGCCTCAACCCATGCGGTCCGGTTGGTATTGCCCCAGGAACTACTTCGCGTACACCAGATGGCGAGAGCGGGCTCTTGATCTGCCGTCCTCGGCGGGCACCTTGGGCGGCCGGGAGGCCCCGAGGTCGACCTGTTTCGTCATCATCACCGCGCCCGGCGGACATCGGTCAGCAACGGCGCTCTGTGTGACGGGCGCGGGGGCGGCCTCTGGGGGGACTTCTTCGTACCCGTGCCACTTGAAAAACTCAAAGTTCGTGGTCCACAGATACAGCTGCTCGGCGCCGGCCGCTCGGGCCTCGCGCTCGACTCGTTCGAGGAGGCGCGTCCCCACTCCCTCTCCCCTTTGGTCCGGGGCAACCGTCAGCGAGCGAACCAGCGCCACCGAACCGTCGGTCTCGAACCCGACGGTTCCGCAAATCTTGCCGCCCTCGGACCGCAATCGATGCCGGGGCAAAATGGCCACCGTGCGGAGCACGGCCTGCCGGTCACCAATCGATTCTTCGGCTCGGCAAACGAAAAAGCGCTGCATGTCGGAGGGAGTCAGGTCCCCATTCGGCAGCTCTTGGTCG
>CAZTDC010000697.1:0-1771 GCA_964612165.1 uncultured Salinivenus sp. | reverse complement strand
GGATCTCGTGGAGGTCTTCCTCCGTGGGGGTTCGAGTCCCTCCGCTCGCACCAATCGAAAGGTCCCTCAGCGGTATGAGGGACCTTTTCTATTTCTATTTTGGACGACGGGCCGAAAAGCGTCAACATGCTTACAGTCGGCCGACGGGAACAGGGACAACTCTCTTCTGTCCGGAAGAAGTCGGCCCGATTCACTGCGTTCGTCAAGGGTTCTTTTCAGAATGCACCTCGATTCTGCCAAAATCTGGTTCGTCTCTTCACTCATCGTCCTCTCCTTCCTGTACGGAGCGGCCGTTGGAAAGTGGGAATGGTTCCCCCACTCCGTCCTCGACCGCGCAGTGGATCAGGCACGACACGTCGTGGACCGGCCCAAGCCAATGCCAGACCAATACGATAAATTTTATGATCGTGAGGGAGTCAGGGCCCCACTGCCCGACGACATTCAGCCCGGTTTAACCGCAATCACCTCCTCTTGGAGAGACTCTACAAGCTCCAAGGTTGGAGTGAAACTCCTCAGCAGAGAGGGAAATGTCGTTCATCAGTGGCTCTTTGATCGGAGTGTTGTATTTCCCAATGATCTGGACGTCAAGGGCAACCCGGAGAAAGCCTCCATAAGCAGCTCGCATCTGTTACCGGAAGGAGATCTGATCGTCACTCTCGGATATGTCGGAATAGCACGGCTGAATGCTTGTGGAGACGTGCTTTGGACGCTACCGGAGGGGGTCCACCACTGGGGCACGAGAGCCGATGATGGATCCTTTTGGGTTCCGGGGGTGAGTGCTGAGCGTCGCAACAGCTCAGCGCAATACCCGGATGGGTATCCAGGAATAGAGAAGCCAGTCTGGCTGGATCGAATCCTCAATGTGACCGAAGACGGCCGGGTACGGAAAGACATCTATATCCTGGATGTGCTGTACGAGAATGGTTTGGAGCGATTCATTCCCAAAATGATGGCGAGCACATGGCCCTCAAGGGGCGAGGTCCCGGATGACATTACGCACCTGAATGACGTGGAGCCCCTCGGGTCCGAAATTGCGGACGAATATCCTCTCTTTGATGCTGGCGACCTACTGGTTTCGCTCCGTCATCTCAATCTCGTCTTCGTTTTCGACCCCGAAACGCTCAATGTGAAGTGGTACGCTTCTGACCCGTTTGTCTACCAGCACGATCCCGACTTTATTGGGGACGGTTGGATCGGAATTTTCAACAACAATCGCGACCTTACAGGAGACGGACGCATGCTCGGCGACAGTGAAATTGTTGCCCTTCAACCGCACACTGACTCGGTTCGAGTGCTTTTCCCAACCGAACAATCAGAACCATTTCATACCTTCCACCGAGGGACCTGGCAGCAACTCGAGAATGGGAATATGTTTCTCGCCGAAACCACGAAGGGACGAGTGGTGGAGGTCACCCCTGATGGCCGAACCGCCTGGGAATGGGTACATGAATCATATGGCTCGACCGTGTCAGGGGTGGCAGACATTCATCGTCACGACTTTACGCGGCAACAGGTTGCGTCGTGGGCTTGCTCTCAGGCGAACGCGGACTCCGTTCGCAGTTCGCCTCAATAACCAAGGGGTTTCCCAATCGTGCTACTCATAATTGAGAAAAAACCTACCCGGATGGTATTCTCTTCCAGGGAGCACAAGTCTCTACCCTCTTCGAGTTACTACGGGGCACGAAAAGAATGTCCGTTCATTCCCTCCTGAGTCTTGAAACCTCTGCCCACGGGACGGGTGTTGTATCGCTCGTGCTCCAGTGTATCCTTC
>CAZTDC010000696.1:0-1773 GCA_964612165.1 uncultured Salinivenus sp. | reverse complement strand
CATTATCGAGCCGGAGGATTCGACGCCTGTGCAGGTTCTCGGTTGGTCCTTCCGACGTTCACATGAGCCGAGCAATCCGCTTGGGGATCTTCCTGGAGAAATGGCCAAAGAGGACGTGCCGACCATCGGGCTTCTACACGCTGACGTCGGCGTTCCGGAGAGCGTCTATGCCCCAGTGAGTTTAGAGGGACTGCGAGAGCAGCCGGTGGCGGCTTGGCTTCTGGGGCACATCCACGAGTCGCAGGTCTGGGAAGAGACATCTCCGCCGGTTCTGTATCCCGGGTCGCCGCAGCCTCTTGATCCGGGAGAGACGGGGACCCATGGGCCGTGGCTCGTCGAGGTCGATTCGGAGGCCACGGCCGACATGTCTCCACTGCCGCGGGCTACGGTTCGGTACGAGGCCCTTGAGGTAAGCGTCGACGGGGAAAGCGACAAGGAGGGAGTCGACGAGGCGATCACGGATGCCGTCCGGGAACGCCTCCGAGACTCCCTCCGAAGCCAGCCCGAGCTCCGCCACCTGGCCTGTCGGCTTCAACTTACGGGCCGGACGCCCCTGCACCGGAGCATCGGAGACCTCGCTGAGGAGGTAGCCGACGGACTTGAGCTCCCGGTAGGCGATGCCGTCGCGACCGTCGAGAAGACGGAGATCCGTGCGCGGCCGGACCTGGACCTCCAGCGCATCGCTGAGGGAAGCGATCCCCCGTCCGTGCTCGCCCGGCTTCTCCTTGCGGTCGAAAACGAGGAGGAAACCGACCTGGCCCGAGAGGCCTGGGCAGAGATCGAAAAGGTCCGTGATCGCGTGACGGGCTCCCCGGCATACGGCCCGCTCCCAAAGGAGGAAACTGCGGAGAGGGAGACCGCGGAAGAGGGAAACATCGAAGAGGGAACCATCGAAGAGGGAACCATGAAGGAGACGATCCGCAGACAGGGGCTGCTGCTTCTCGATGAGCTTCTGGGCCAGACGGAGGACAGGACCACTAGCGGATAAGACAGCCAGTGACACGTAGAGCAGAATGGCATGAACGATTCCACTTCCGATTCCACGCTTCGCTTCGAGCGCCTGGCGGCCCACCGCATGTATGGCCAGCGCTTCAATCTGGCCGTGGAGGAGATTGGCCCCGGGGTGAACGTCATTGCCGGCCCGAATGGATCCGGGAAAACGACCCTCGCCCGCGCAATCGAGGTCCTGATTTGGCCTGACTCCCACAGCTGGGAGCGTCCCACCGTCGATGGCGTCTTCCAGCTTGAGGGTAGCCAGTGGCGCGTAAACGTCGAGCCGGGCCGCGTTCAGTTTCAGTCAAGCAGCGGAGCGAGTGGGCCGCCACCGGTGCCTCCACACGGGCACCGAGACCGCTACCATCTTTACCTGCACGATCTCCTAAGCGCGACGGAAGGGGCGGAGAAGAATCTCGCCCAAGTCATTCTCCAGGAAGCCCAGGGCGGATACGACGTTCCAAGCGCGGCGGATGAGCTTGGGTTTGGAGAGTACAAGAAGGGGAAGAACCTGACGGAGACCCAGAATCTTCTAGATGCCCAAGAGCGGGTCGGGAAGGCCCGACAGAAACAGCAGGACCTCGAAGAAGAGGAGCGGTCGCTAAATGAGCTTGAGCAACGGCGGGAGGAGGCCAGGGAGGCAGCGGTCCGCCTGGACGCTCTCAGTCAGGCCACTGCGCTAAAGAAAGCAGAGGAGAGCGCTCAGGAAGCAGAGGAGGAGCTGGAGGACTTTCCGGAGGACATGGGCGCGGTGCAAGGAGATGAGGCTGGCCGCCTCTC
>CAZTDC010000695.1:0-1774 GCA_964612165.1 uncultured Salinivenus sp. | reverse complement strand
GAGCTCATCGAAGAGGCCAACGAGGAGGTCGAGCAGGCCGAGCAGAACTACTCGATGGGCTTCATCACCGACAACGAGCGCTACAATCAGGTCATCGACGTCTGGACGAAGACGAATAACAAAGTGTCCCAGGTGCTCTTCGATGCCTTGAAGGAGCACAAGGAAGGCTTCAATCCGATCTTTACGATGGCCGACTCTGGCGCTCGCGGCTCGCAGGAGCAGATCCGTCAGCTCGGCGGGATGCGTGGACTCATGGCCAAACCCCAGAAGAGCTCCGACGAAGGAGGAGGGCAGATTCTAGAGAATCCGATCCTTTCGAACTTCAAGGAGGGACTGTCGGTGCAGGAGTACTTCATTAGCACCCACGGTTCGCGGAAGGGGCTGGCCGACACGGCGCTCAAGACGGCCGACGCCGGGTATCTTACCCGTCGCCTCGTGGACGTGACGCAGAGCGTGACGGTAACCGAGCACGACTGCGGTACGCTTCGCGGCATTAGCGTCGGGGCCCTGAAGGACAACGAAGAGGTCGTGGCGCCGCTCTCCGACCGCATCGAGGGCCGCGTCTCGGTCCACGACGTGTACGATCCCCACACCGATGAACTGATCGTCGAGGCGAACGAGTTGATTACTGAGGAGATCGCCGATCGTATCGCCGAGACCTCAATTGAGGAAATCGAGATCCGATCGGTGCTCACCTGCGAGGCCGAGCGGGGCGTCTGCACGCTCTGCTACGGTGAAAACCTCGCCACCGGACGCATGGTCGAGGTTGGCGAGTCGATCGGGGTCGTAGCGGCTCAGTCGATTGGAGAGCCGGGGACGCAGCTTACGCTGCGGACCTTCCACACCGGTGGAACGGCCACACGCGAGTCGGCCGAGTCGACCATTCAGGCCAAGTTCGAGGGAACCCTCGAGTTCGAAAACCTCCGCTCCGTTACGTACGAGGCGAGCGATGGCCCCCAGGAGATTGTGCTCTCGCGGCAGGGCGAAATCCGAATCATGGACACCGACGGAGATCGCCGGGAGCTCACGAGTTACGTGGCGCCCTATGGGGCCGAGCTGATGGTCGACGAAGGCGATGAAGTCGAAGAAGGCGACGTTCTGGTCAGTTGGGATCCCTACAACAGTGTGATCCTCACTGAGGCTAACGGAACGGTCCGCTTTGAAGACATCATCGAGGGGACGACCTATCGGGAGGAGACCGACGAGCAAACCGGCCACAAGGAGAAAGTTATCGTCGAAAGTCGCGAGCGCACCCTCACACCGGCAATTATGGTGGAAACCGAGGATGGAGAGGAGCGGGAGTATAACATGCCCGTTGGTGCACGGATTCAGGTTGACGACGGAGACGCTGTTCAGGCCGGGCAGACGCTCGCGAAGATCCCACGTCAGGCGGCCCAGACCAGCGACATTACCGGTGGTCTGCCGCGCGTTGAGGAGCTCTTCGAAGCCCGAACGCCGGACGACCCGGCCGAGGTCAGCGAGATCGACGGCATCGTCAGCTTCGGTGATCGCAAGCGCGGCTCGCAGGAGGTCATTGTGACCAGCCGTGATGGGGAAATGGAGAAGAGCTACATGGTCTCCCTCTCCAAGCACATGCTGGTGCATGAAGGCGACTACGTGGAGGCCGGCGACCGGCTCTCCGACGGACAGATTGCCCCGCACGACATCCTGTCCATCAAGGGGCCGCGGGCCGTACAGGAGCATCTCCTCAACGAGGTGCAGGAGGTGTACCGCCTCCAGGGCGTCGACATCGACGACAAGCACTTCGAGGTCG
>CAZTDC010000694.1:0-1774 GCA_964612165.1 uncultured Salinivenus sp. | reverse complement strand
GCTGCGACACGCCCATGGCCTGAAGCACCCCTACGTCCCGCCGCTTTTCGATGACGACCATCGTGAGGGAGCCGACGATGTTGAAGGCGGCAACGATGATGATGAGGCCTAGAATGGCGGAGGCCCCCCACTTCTCCAGCCGCATCACGTCGTAGAGCGATTGCTGGAGGTCGTACCACGTCTGCACCTTGTACTGATCGGGCGAGAGCCGTTGCTGAAGCTGGGTTTTCACGGCCCCGGCCCGGTTGAGGTCGTCGAGGCGAACGTCGATGCCTGTAACCTGCGAGCCGGTACGGAAGAGACGCTGGGCCTGGCCCAGCTCGACGAAGACGCGCTGGCGGTCGGTCGCGGCACGCATTTCGAAGAGGCCTCGCACCGTAAATCGCTGGACCGGCGGACTGGCAAACACCTGCGTAAGCGTTCGTTCGATGGCGGGGGCCGAAAGAAGGCCTACGGTATTCGACTCGTTTCCCTCTTGCCCCGGCACCAGCCCCAGTCCCTGCCCAATCGATACGTCCATCACGAGACCGGAACGGCCGTTCGGTCCCTGCCCCACGTCGAACTGGCCTACGGCCATGGCGGGTGCGGTTCGCTTCACGGCATCAGCGTCTACCCCGCGGACCCGTACCACCTCCGGCGGCCCGTCCCCCCCCGGCGGTAGCATCAAGGCGCGGCCCTCCACGTACGGCGACGCCGTATTGACGTGCTTCGCGGACCGGGCAATTCGAAGAAGCGAGTCGGCATTGGCCAGGCTTCCCTCCTCCGCACTTACGACGCGGACGTGCGGATCGACGGACACGAGCAGGTCGCGGACAAAATCGTAGAACCCGTTCATCACCGACAGGACCACGATCAAGGACGCCACCCCGAGCGTCACGCCCGTCATCGAGATGCCGGTAATGATGGAGATGAGCGACACCTCACGGCTGCTCGCGAGGTAGCGACGGGCAATTTGAAACCGGTAATCCACGAACGGCAATCGTGTGTTGAAGCGGGAAGCGGACGCCGAAGCTCTAATGCTTGTGCTCCTGCGTTGTGCCCACGACGGAACGAGAGCGCAGGGGCTTGAGAAAAGAGAATCGGAGCGGCCCCGAAGCCGTTACGGAGAGCCTTCGTTCTTCTCGGCGGCGAGCATGGAATCAGGATTGGAGAAGGCGCCCTCCGGGGGGCTGGACGGGAGGGCAAGTTCGTTCGTCAGGAGCGCCCGGTCGGCGTTCACGGCGTCCTTCCGAGTCGCAAGCACGACCGTTCCCTCCGGTGCCTGAAGCGTCGTGTAGTCCGTCCACTCGTAGGCCTGCGGGGGATCCCCTTCGTTCATGCCCTCGAGATGATAAGCCCACCGGTCGAGCCGACCGGTTTCTTTTGAAACGTACAGCCAGTACTCGTCGCCGGGGGTGCGGCCCACATCGTTGAACGTGAGGTGGAGTACGTCGTGCGTGGCCGTCGAGGAGTCGGCCAGATACTGACGATTGACGCCCGGATCGAAGACCTTCAGCGGCGCCAGAAGCCAGTACGTATCGTTGACGAATCGGCCGTACGCTTGCTCTCGCATCTTTTGGGCGGTCTCACCGTCCAGCGCCTCGCCGTTGAGGTACACGTCCCCCTCCGGCACGCCCTCCCCCACGTTTTGGATGTTCAGAAGGGCGACGTAGCTCGAATCGGGGCCCGTCTTCCACTCCACCCGGTACTCGCCCGTTGTCCGGTCCCAGAGGTGCCGGGCGATCACGCGTGAGCCTTTCGGCGACTCGAACGCGAAATTGAACCGGAGGTACGG
>CAZTDC010000693.1:0-1777 GCA_964612165.1 uncultured Salinivenus sp. | reverse complement strand
AGGCCGACCGGGCCATCGAGCGGCAGTACACGAAAGACATCAGCAAAAACCTCAAGTCGTTCCTCGTCAACGACTTTCAACTTCCGTATGAGGGGGAGCCGTACGAGAGCATTTACCTGACGACCGTCAACTGCCTCAATTATCTCCACATGCAGGACACGCAAGGGGCCCTCGTGGAGATGCGCCGGATCAGTCACAAGCTGGAACTGCTGAGTGACCGGTACAAGGGGCTCGCCGCATCGCTCATGAAACGAGATACGACACAAGCGGTCATCGCGCAGGCCGATGAAGAGCTCAACGACGTCACTCTTCTCACGGAAAATGAGTCTCCCCCGGATATCCAGCAAAACAGCGCGCTGGGCCGATTTCTGACGACCCTTCTCTACGGAAAGACCGGAGCGTCCGACGACGCCTACATCGAACTCCAGAAGCTCCGCACAGCCCTGTTGGACCAGGGCCGTGCGGACTACCTGCCGGCACTTGCCCGGGCCAGTGCGTCGGGGTGGTCGTCGTCCGAGGACGCCTTCTCCTTCTGGATGCAGGAGGAATGGAGGCCGTCAGACGTGCTGTCCCTTCTCTTCGACACGCAAGACCTCTTGACGGGACCGCCCCAACAGACCCCCCCGTTGAAAAAAACCGCCTCGTCGTCCGTGTCGGTCCCCCCGCTCAGTGGACTGACACAGTCGAACGCCTTCAACACGTTGCTCCTTTCCTTCGCGGGACAGGCCCCGATAAAGACAGAACGGTCGTTCCACATTCCACTGCTCATCGACGGAGAAATCATCCAGCTCCACTTTGCCGTGCCCGTGCTCAGGAGCCCCAAATCGAAAGTGGCCCGCGTCCGTGCCATCACGGTCGGCGATACCCTGGATGTCCCGATGATTGAGGACATGCAGTCCGTTGCCCACGAGATGTTTGACCAGAAAAAGCCAGTCATCTACACCCGAGCCATCGTTCGCTCGTTCTTGAAGGCCGGCGCGACCGAAGGGGCCGAAAAACTCGCCGAAGAGAACCTCGGCGGCGTCGCCGGATTTTTTACTGAACAGGCCGGAAACGTGATGAGCAGCCAGGCAGCCCAGGCTGACACGCGCGGGTGGCAGACGATGCCCGGGAAGGCACACGCCCTCGCCGCCAAGCTCCCCGAAGGCACCCACCACGTCACCTTCGAGTTCTTATCCGCACGAGGGCACGTGCTGAAGCGACGGACACAAGAGGTTACGGTCCAGGGAGCAAACCAGTTGGCCCTGGCGGAGTCTATGTACTTGAAGTAGGAGCCCGAACGGGGCCACCTTCCCCCTTTCCTCCCCAATTCCCCGCTGGCGTGTCTCTCCTTCGACTTTTCATTCTCGGCAGCCTCGTCACGTCGACCGTGAGCTGCTCCGGCGGCGCTGCGGTGCAGAGCGATGGGGACGCTCCCCCAAACTGGTTCTTGAACCCCGGCGAGGCGTACAGTCAAGAGCAGTACCTGACGGCGGTCGTGTCGGGCGCGTCGCCGCAGGAGGCTCAAAATGAGGCCTTCGGCAATCTCGCCCGCATCTTCGAGGCCGACATCCAGGCCAGTCAGGCCCTTCGCGACGACTACCGGGAAGTGAGGAGGGACGGAGCAGTGACGGGCACCCAGCAGGACACGCGCCTGATGACCCGGGCCGACGTGACCTCCAATCAGAAGCTGCTCAACTCAGAGGTCCTCGAACAGGCGAGGGCTCGGGACACCTACTACGCCCTGGTGGGGATGGACCGCTCGGAAACGATCCGCATCTACGCCCAGGAGATCGAG
>CAZTDC010000692.1:0-1779 GCA_964612165.1 uncultured Salinivenus sp. | reverse complement strand
CGTCCCAACCTCAGTTAGTCGACCTACCAGTCCAACTTTTCGGGCGCACCTCGAACCGCCGTATCCAGCACTATCTCAGGACGATTTCGGGCGCGGGCTTCTGAATCTCCGCAAAAGGCGAAGCCGAAATCCCGTCGTCTCGGCCACATCTTGAATCGTGTCTTGCGCGTTGAGTCTTGCGTGTTGTGTCGATCGGGGTCCCAGATTCCTGAAGACCGGGCAGCCTCAGGCCTCAGTTGGGCGAGAACCTACCCTGGGACACGTTCGGAATTTACGCCCCCAACCGCGCCACACAATCGGGGAGTTTCCTGCTGGCCCTCAGCGCCCGCCAAAATCAAATTCTAACTGCTCCCCTCCCTCCTTTCCAGTCAGCGAGGAGACGCTGAGCCCCAAGAGACGCACCGGCTCCTCTGGCGGATGGGGCCTCTGGAGAAGACGATCAGCAAGCTGCATGAGCGTCTTCTTCGACTGAACAGTACGGCGCAGGGTAGTCTGGCGCGTCGATACTTCGTGCTCATGACTTTTGAGCTTGAGGGTGACGGTCCGGCCCCGCATAGGTGATCCTTCTGGCCCAGCCTCCCGGAGCCTTTCGGCAACGCGCCCCGCAATCGGCTCCAGGCGAGAAAGCATCTCCTCCGGGCCCGAGATGTCATCGGAGAAGGTCCGCTCCGCGCCGACGGACTTTCGCTCCCGGTCGGGGCGCACCGGACGGTCATCTTCGCCCATCGCGAGCTTCTTAAAGTGGCCCCCTCGCTTCCCAAAGCGGCGCCGGAGCTGTTTCTCCGGGGTGTCCTGCAAATCCGCCCCTGTCTCAATCCCCATCTCTACCATCTTCTCTTCGGTGACCGGGCCGATCCCGTGGAACTCTCCGATGGGGAGCCTGGCGATAAACTCCAGTTGCTCCTCCGGCTCCACGACCGTGAGTCCATCGGGCTTGCCTTGGCCCGTGGCAACCTTCGCGACAAACTTGCTCGGCCCCACGCCCGCCGATGCCGTTAGTCCTGTCTTCTCATAGATCTCTTCTCGAATCCGTCGGGCGATTAGGGTACCCGAGGGCGGCCCTTGCTTTGGCTCCGTCACGTCGAGGTAGGCCTCGTCGAGTGAGAGTGGCTCGATGAGGTCTGTGTAGCGGTGGAGAATCGCTCGGATGGCCTTCGACTCCTCCTGGTAGACCTCCATCCGCGGGGAGACGAAAATAAGATCGGGGCATTTCCGGTCTGCCTCGACGGCGGGTTGGGCGGAGTGGACGCCGTAGGGGCGCGCCTCGTAGCTGGCGGTCTGCACGACGCCCCGCGGCGGGTCGCCGCCGACCGCAATTGGTTCCCCGGCGTACTTTTCGGGGAAGTCGCGTTGCTCTATCTGGGCATAGAAGGCGTCCATGTCCACATGGACGATCCGGCGCGCCTCCTCCCTCTCGCCTGTAGGCGGGCTTTCCCTACTTGACCTTTCCACCTGACCAGTGCTGTCGGGCCCGCTCATCGGTTGGAGAAAGTGCCTATGAAAGGGTTACCACCAGGCCACTCGGCTTCCTCCCTGCCTCGAATCTAAGCGCGCATGGTTAAGCGTAAGCAACGGGCAGTTCGTCCCATCGGGTTGTGTACCGGGGGGATCGCTTCTGGCGCTTCATCGTCCACTCTCTCGCGAGGTTTCCCTCCCCGCCGGGCAGGCCCGCCGCTGCGAGGCCAACAGTTTTCTTCCCATACTCGCGGTTGAGGTTGTCGATCGCTTCTGCCAGGGCCTCGTCCTCCCTCCTCCCCTTGCCAAAGAGACTCTCCTGGT
>CAZTDC010000691.1:0-1783 GCA_964612165.1 uncultured Salinivenus sp. | reverse complement strand
TGTCCATCACACGCAGGTTCCGCTGTATAACCTCCTTGCCGTGGATGCGCAGAAATCGCTCGGCGTCGTCGTCTTCTTCAGGATCGGCGGTGAAGACCCCGTCTACACGCGTGCCCTTAAGGATGACGTCGGCCCCAATTTCGAGGCCGCGCAGCGCGGCGGCGGTGTCGGTGGTAAAGTAGGGATTGCCCGTGCCGGCACCAAAGATGACGACGCGCCCCTTCTCCAGGTGGCGAATGGCGCGCCGCCGAATGAACGGCTCGGCAATCTCTTCCATCTTGATGCTTGACTGCAGGCGCGTCACCAGGTCGACCTGTTCGAAGGCGTCCTGGAGGGCCATGCCGTTAATCATGGTGGCAAGCATGCCCATGTAGTCGGCGTGGGCCCGCGTCATGCCCTCCATCGCGTTCTCGACGCCGCGGAAGATGTTGCCCCCACCGATGACGATGGCTACCTCCGCCCCCAGTTCTACGGCCTTCCGCACCTCCTCGGCGTACGCGCGGAGCACCTTTTCGTCGATGCCAAAGTCGCGCTCCCCACCGAGAAGGGCCTCACCGCTCAGCTTCAGCAGCACGCGGTTGTATTCGAGGTCCGATTGGCCGTTGGCGGTAGAGGGACTCATGGGGGTGACGGGGTCTGCGGAAAAGGGGGACATACGCGGGGACCGAGCGGCACTCAAAACGGCACGCCCGGCCCCACAGTGTGCGCTCCGACGCTGGCGTCAAGTCGCTTAGTCGCCAAGGGCGTACCGTTTGAACCGCTTCACCGAAAGATCGGCGTCGTCGAGCATCTCCTGCACGGACACGGAGGAGTCCTTGACGAAGGCCTGCTCCAGCAGCACGTTGTCCTCGAAGAAGCGCTCGAGTTTGCCCTCAACGATCTGGTCGATGACGTGCTCGGGCTTGCCTTCATTGAGAGCGGCCTCCCGGGCCACGTCGCGCTCTTCTTCCGTCACGTCCTCAGGCACCTCCTCGCGCGTGACGGCAATGGGATCGAGCGCTGCGATCTGCATGGCCACGTCGCGCCCGGCCTTTTCGACCTCGCCGTCGCCCGTGACATCCACGAGCACTCCCAGTTTGGATCCGGGGTGGATGTAGGAAATCACGCGGCCGTCGTCGCTCTCGAGAATGTCGAAGCGGCGAACGGCGAGCTTCTCACCAATCTTGCCCGTGAGGGCCACGAGTTCGTCCTCGATCGTCTCGCCGTCTTCGTAGGAGAGGGCTTTCAGGTCGTCGAGGTCGTCCGGCTTCTCGGCAAGGGCGCGCTCGGCAACCCGGTCCGCAAACTCCTGAAACTCGTCGTTGCGGGCCACGAAGTCGGTCTCGCAGTTCACCTCGACAATAGCACCGGTCGTCTCGTCGTCGGAGACGGCCGTGACCACGAGGCCCTCGTCGGCCTCCTTTGCCGCCCGGTCCGAGGCGACCTCCTGGCCCTTCTTGCGAAGGATGCTGACGGCCTCATCAAAGTCGCCGTCGGCCTCCTGGAGGGCCTCCTTGCAGTCCATCATGCCGACGCCCGTTGCGTCGCGCAGCTCCTTTACCTGTTTTGCGGAAATGCTCATGTCAGTCGGTCGGGAAGAAAGTCTTCGAAAGATGTTCTGTTGAAAGGACGAACTGGGTCGATGCTAGGAGGACTGGGCGGCCTTCTTGTTCGCCTCTTTCTCCATCTTGCGTTCGTGCAGGCCTTCCTTAATGGCCTCCGTGATGGTCGAGGTCACAAGCTCAATGGAGCTGAGGGCGTCGTCGTTGACCGGCACCGGATAGTCGATCTTCTTCGGGTTGCC
>CAZTDC010000690.1:0-1788 GCA_964612165.1 uncultured Salinivenus sp. | reverse complement strand
GTCCTTGCAGAGCGCCTCGATGGCGTCCTGGTCGCCCACGTAGTCGCTGCCCTTGACCGTGTCGAAGGCGTGCCAGAGCCAGTGATCTTCCTCTTCGTTGCCGAGGGCCGCCGCAATGCCGCCCTGCGCGGCCCCGGTGTGGGACCGAAGGGGGTGCAGCTTCGAAACCACGCCCACGTCGGCTCCTCCTTCCCGGGCGTAGAGCGCAGCCATCAGGCCCGCGCCCCCTGCACCAACGACAACGACATCATGCTCAAATTTCATAGTGCGTATTTCGTGTTGCGTATGGCGTAGTGTGTTGTGCATATTGCCGTATTGCGCGCCGGGATCTTCTCATCCCAGATACGCAATACGGACCACGCGATTCGTCACCACCCGGCCATAATCACCGAGTACGTCCCGATAATGAACAGGCCGAGGGCCACCGTCCACGAGAGGGACTTGGCCACGAGGCGTCCCATCGGATTGCGGATGTAGTCGGTCATCACGTTGTTGAGGCCGTAGAAGCCGTGGTGTAGCGCCACGATCAGGAAGAGGATGTTGAAGCCCTTCCATAGAAACGCGTACACCGGATCGGCCAGGCGCTGCATGACCACCTGGTAAGGCGTCGCCTCGGCGTCGGGGCCAAAGCGTGCCTTTACCCCTTCCTGTGCCTCTTCGGGGTATTCAGGCATTTCATTCTTTTCCGTCACGACCTCGTGGGTGACCGAGGCCACCTGGTGGTCGTAGTGCTGCACCCAGAAGTGGGTGATCAGCATGAAGATGAGGAACGTGCCCGTGATGCGGTGCAGAAACCAGTTCAGTGCGCTCGACTTGGAGGAAGCCATAGGAACGAAAAACCTGAGGTCAACAGGAACGGCGAGGAACGCGGCCCGGCGGTCAGAGGAAGAGGGACGGCATCGAGCCCGGCCCAAAGAGCCACTCACCCAGCGCGTAGATGGAGGGCCAGCCGCCAACCAGAATGATTATGACCGTCACTGCACCGAGGGTTGCAAACAGTCGCTTCTGCTTCGGGCTCCAGCCCAGAAAGTCGATGAGTACGATGCGCAAGCCGTTCATGGCGTGGTAGGCCACCGCCACGAGCAACCCAAACTCGCCCACCTTGTAGATGGGACTGTGATACTTGGCGATGAGCGCGTTAAACGTCTCCGGATCGCTCAGCGCCGTGAGGCCCCAGACATGGATGATGAGGTACACGACGAGTCCCACGCCGGTGAGCCGGTGCATCATCCAGGCAAACATACCGGTGCGGATCCGGTAGCGCTGGAAGCGGCTCTCCTGCTGGGCGGTGGGGCCGTCCTTCGCCTGTTTGGTCGTGTCCGGAGGGCGCTCTTTGGTGTCCACTGCCATGACGAACGAAAGCGTTATGATTCAAAACGGAGGCGTCCAGAACGCAAAAAAGGCACGCGACAGCCGATGCTCCGTTCCGGGACCACGGGGGAATGAACGACCTCGTTTCGATCCCGGAACGGGCTGTTTTCTGCTCCTCGGAGCAGGAGAAAAAGGTAACAACGATCGTGCGAAAAAGCACACGGGCGAGCCCGAGCTACCTGCTCGTCGCGAGTCGGTGTACGAGCCGGACGCGTTACCGATTCTCGATCGGGACGAAGGTGTTGTTGCGCTCGCCCACGTACTGGGCGCGGGGACGAATGAGGCGGTTGTCGGCCCATTGCTCCAGCAGGTGCGACGTCCAGCCCGCCGAGCGACTCAGTGCGAAGATCGGGGTGAAGAGGTCGGGGTCGAGCCCGAGCTGGTAGTAGGTGGACGCGCTGAAGAAGTCCACGTTCG
>CAZTDC010000689.1:0-1789 GCA_964612165.1 uncultured Salinivenus sp. | reverse complement strand
GATAGGCGTCGTGATCGCAGTTCGATCCGGGGAAGACGACGATCCCGAAGTGGACTGGCATGGGCTTATGTTTGCAGGAACGGAGAGTATGTCGATTGATGCTCCCTCGATTGCCCTGTTCGGATGGAAGCGTATTGCGTATTGCGTGAATCGCCGATCACAAAAACGACGCAACACGGAATACGAAATACGAGATACACCTCCGACAGCTCAGAGGCGAGAGCGTGTGGAAAATGATCACTCCCCAAGGACGGAAGCAGCCCTACGCATTCACGTAATCGAGCCAGGCACTGCCGTCCATGTAATCCTCGATGACCGACGTCGGCTCGCCGCGGTGGTAGGTGGCCAGCAGGCCGTCTACCTTCTTTTGAAAGACCTGCAGGCAGTTTGAGATCAGGTCGCTCCGGAAGCCGCGGTCGCCGAGCTCAATGACCATGTCCATGGTCACGACCCGACCCAGCACGCGCCCCAGCTCCACGAGCTTGCGCTGCGGCAGCGACTGGTCCACCTCAAAGTCGAGGGAGTCGTTAAAGTAATCGACGGCCCGGGAGGTGAGGTCATGGTCCTCAAGGAACGAGTGGAGATTTCTCTCCTTCATCTGTCGCATCGATTTGAGCACCGACTCCGAAATCTGCTGGTAGAGGACGTCGTTGGAGCCCTCGAAGATCTGGAACGGGCGGCTGTCCACGACCGAGCGGCCGGCCACGTGATCGAGCCGGTAGCCCTTTCCGCCCATCAGCTGCAGGAGCGACTGCGAGGCGTCCTGCATCAGGTCGGTCACCACGGCCTTGATGGAATTGGCGGTCATGGTCTCGCCCGCAAGGTTGTTTTCGAGGCCGGCATGCTCGCTGGTGTGCAGGCACATGGCCGAGCAGGCGGTGAACGAGGCCTGGATTTCGGCGATGCGCCGCTTCACCTGGTCGTAGTCGATCAGCGGCTTTCCGCCCACGAAGCGCTCGCGACAGTGCTCTAGGGCCTCGTCGAGCATCCGCTGGAGGAAGCCCATGCCCATGCCGGGAAACTCAATGCGGCTGCGGTGCAGCGTGTCGAGCATCATCTTGATGCCGGTGCTCTCGGGCTGGAGGCGGTGCTCCTCCGGCACGCGGATGTCGACGTGGTTCCGGCCGTACGGGATCATGTAGAGGCCGAGGTTCTCGTAGAACTCCTCGACCTCCACCATCTGCTCGGGCTGGTTCATGTCGGCGACGAAGAAGTCGATGTCGCGGCCCAGGTCGCCGCCGCTGCCCTGGCGCCGGGCCGTGATGAGGAAGAAGTCAGCCCACCCCGTCAGGCCCGCCCAGTGCTTGGTGCCCTGGAGGTGGTAGTCTCCCGCCTCCTTCGTGTAGGAGGTCTTCATGTTGAGGGCGTCGGTGCCGTAGTCGGGCTCGGTAATCATGAGCCCGCCCATGTTCTTGTCTTCGATGAAACGCTCGAAGATGGGCCCCTTGATCTCCTCGTGGCCGTACTTGGTGAGGGGCTGGAGGAAGAGGGCGCCGTTGATGCCGAGGGTGAGCGACAGCGCGAGCGACTCGTAGGAGGCCGCGGCGAGGATGGCCTGGCACTCGTGCACGTGCCCCCCACGGCCGCCGTACTCTTCGGGGATGAAGACCGAGAGGGGGGTGTGAGACTGGATCTCGCGCATCACGAACGGGGGCAGTCCCCGCTTCGTGCTTAGCTGGTCAAAGTCGGCGCGCCGCGAGAACACGTTCTGAAGCGTCTCGCGGAAAGACTCCCGGAACGTATCGAATTCAACCGATGAACCAAGGTCTTCGGAGAGGTAGGAGGCGAT
>CAZTDC010000688.1:0-1791 GCA_964612165.1 uncultured Salinivenus sp. | reverse complement strand
GGTTCAACGTGAGCGGGACTGAAAAGGCGGTCCCCTTCGCGGTCCACGTCCACTCGGAAGAAGGAAACGTCGAGAACCTGAACCAGATGCTTGCCGACGAGATTGCAGGAAGTGGGGCCATCGCATCGATGCGGATCGACACGAGCGACAGCAATCCGTTCTCCGACCTCTCGATTCAAGGCAAACCGTACCCCCCCGACGACACGGATCTGGGCAGTTCCGCGAACGACGAGTTTTTCCGCTACTACTACAGTGTCTACACCGGCCCGACGGGGAAGAGCTTTCTCCTAAGTGATGACCAGTCGTCGGGATGGCTCAGGCGCGGCTTTGAGGTTCACAAAGGGAAGGTGCAGCAGGCGCTCCAGAATCTTCCGGAGCGACTCGAAGACCGCCTTCCGCCCCCTGACGGATTCGGCAACGGCTTCCAGTCGGCCTCTCGAGGCGCAGGTGCGAAGGGTGGTCTTGGATTGGACCTCGGAGATTGGGCGAACGTAGCGTCGTGGACTGGCAAAACCGCTGCTTGCGGTGCCGGTGTTGCCGCCGCGATCGGATCGGGGGGCGTGGCGGCAGGAACAGCCTCGCTCTGCGTCCCCCTTATTGGGGCTCTCCAAAACGAGGGCTTCGAGGCTCTCGTCAACAATAGCGACCGCGCACAGAATTTGCTCTGTCCAGAACAGTCTGTAGAGGTCTGTACAGAGCGATTTGCTTTCGGCACGTTTGTCGGCGAATTCGCCGCAGGTCAGTTCACGGATCCGAAATTTTTAAGCTCGGGGAAGAGGGTGCTGGAGGGTGCTGGGCAGATTGGGGACCTCCAGGAGGCTACCAGCTTCTTCGACACCGGATTTATCCAAAACGACGAAGAGAACTTTCGAGGCATAAGGGTCGGGACAGACGAGGCATTTGGGGGTGTGGACTTGGAACTCGGAGTCGCGAGTCCTCGGCGGCCGGGACTGGAATTTGAGACCGTGGGGTTTGACGACCCGCAGTCGCCGAGCACGCTCAACGTGAATGTCAGGTCCAACCGTGCTATCTACGACCAAGGCACGACCGCACAGTCCACGCCTTCGGTACTGATTGAGGGGACCAAGTTCTCAATGACTCTCGAGGGGGAGGGCTTTGAATATGAAACAGAGATCCCAGTGGCTGAGCTTCCGGGATACAGCGGGGATCCATCGACCTGGGACAAAACCATCCGGGCGGAAGGGACCAGTTTTGAAACGCTCCAAGGAACCGGCGTGGGGGGATTCTGCGGGATTGACGCGAAGACGTTCACTCTAGGCTCATCACAGGGCTCATCACAGGCAAATGACCTATCGCGAGGATCTGGGGCACGAGGTTTACAAGAGGAGTCTCCCGGCGCATTGTCCGATACGAAACTCGACGTTCCAGCGAATGCATTCGGAGAAAATACCTCGTTTGTCGACTTCGTCCGCACCTCGTACAACCAGGTCTCCCGTCCGGACCAGTCTGAGCTCCGCTCCCGCTCGCCGGTTGTCCAGGTGAAGGCCGACCGTGACTTCGCCAACCCTGCAACGATTACGCTTGGGTCGGATCTGGAGGAGGGCGCTACCGGCAACGTAAACTTGTACCGGCGCACCGACAGCACTGCCTGGCAGCAGGTTCCCGCCGACCTCAACCTTTCGAGTAATACGGCAACCGCAGAGATCTCCCGTTCCGGGTTTTACGCCGTCTTGGAGGGAGAAGGGCCCTCGCTCCCTTCTGTCTCAGGAGCCCTCTTCTACCCGGTCGAGTCGCAGGGGAGCCTCCAGGAGGGCCGCCGTTTGGAGGGGC
>CAZTDC010000687.1:0-1792 GCA_964612165.1 uncultured Salinivenus sp. | reverse complement strand
CAAGTCCCGCATTGGCGAGCGTGTGCGGCAGGAGGCCGAACCGATATGAAGACGCAAGCCGTTGCCGACCTCCTCGACGCCGAAACAAGTCCGGACTGTCGACAGCGGGTGTGCCCTACGCGTTCACTCGAAAAGCCGAGAGGTAAACTTTTGCCGGTCCCTTCCGTCAAATGTCTCGACGTTGATCGTCCGTCTTTTCCAAAAACGGTTGCCTTGCATGGACCTCAATGAGCTCGAACGGCGCATTTTGGCCCTCCCCGAGGGCGCCCGGCGCGAGATCGAAGCACTCGTTTCCCAGCTCGAGCGGGTGTACGCAGAGTCTCGGTCCTCGTCGGACGCTTCCCCCGAGGGGATCCGGCAGCACCCCTTTGCCGGCCTGTGGGCCAATCGGACCGACATGACCGACAGCGTGGAATGGGTCCGCTCCGTTCGCGAACGACAATGGGGGATATCCGATGAGTGAGCCTCTGTTGTTCGACACAGACGTTCTCATCGACGCAGGACGAAACGTTCAAGAGGCCCTCGCGACGATCGAAACGGCGGCCGGACAAAATCGCGTCCGAATCAGCGTTATCACGGAAATGGAGCTCCTCGTGGGCTGCCGCGACAAAGACGAACAGCAGACGCTCTACGACTTCCTTGACACGTGTGGGGCCGAGATTCTCCAGATTCACTCTTCGATCTCGGCGGACGCCGCACAACTGATGCAGGAGTATCAGTTGAGCCACGGTCTCCGGATCGCCGACGCCCTCATCGCCGCGACTGCTCTCCAGCGGGATCTTCCGCTCATCACGAAAAACCAGAAGGACTTCCGGTATATCGAGGAACTGACCCTTCCGTCATACCCACCGCCCATTCTCTGAACGGGAGTCCGTCTGACGGGACTACGCCACGCCCCACCCCTTGTGGGCCTGAAGGGTGTTGCCCTTGAGGACGTGGAGGCGGGAGAGGCGGTGTAAGAACGCGTGCTCCACTCGATTGGACGCGACGGCCTCAAACTTCTATATCGCGACGTGCCGTAGCGTCGAGCAGCGATCCCTCCAGAAGATTGATCGTCCTCACGAGTCCGCCACATCTGCGTCGGTCGGCCCCTGTCCGTCATAGGCCGCGACGAACTCATCGAGCTGAACGGGGTCGTCGGCGCCGGGCAGCCGGCGATTGGCCGTCTCGCAGTGAGCGTCGACCCCCAATCGGTTGCAGACGCGATCCGACACGGCCTCGGCCATTTGCCGGTAGGTTGTGAGCTTGCCGCCGACGATGCTGAGAAAGTTGTCGACGCCGTCCGCAATGTGGTCCAGGGCGGAGAAGCCACGCGAAATGCCACGCCGATCGCTCGCCTGCTCGTCGGGAGCGTACAGCGGCCGAACGCCCCACCACGTACGCACCTTCGGGGCGTCCGCCACGGGCGGCAGCATGGACGCGCACTCTTGGATGGACGTCTCAACCTCCCACTCGGCCTGCTCGTAATCGTCCGGGTCCGACACCGGCACGCTCGTAGTCCCGAGCACCACCTCATGGTCGTGTGGGACGATGATGTCTCCGTCATCCGGATTCCGACACCGATTCAGCGCCGGTCCGAGGCCCTCGTACTCCACCGAGATCATCACGCCGCGGGAGGGCGCCATGCCCACTTCCACCCCGGCCATCGACGCCACCGTGCCGGCCCAAGCGCCCGCCGCGTTGACGACGTACCGCGGCTCGACCATAGCGTCGACCGCCCCGCCCACCCGTACCTTTGTGATTCGCCCGTCCTCGACGATAATTTCTTCGAGCGGCGCATGCGGAAAAACGG
>CAZTDC010000686.1:0-1794 GCA_964612165.1 uncultured Salinivenus sp. | reverse complement strand
AATCAGGGCTGGTCCACTCCATGTTCTCGGTTCTTTAGTTCGCCGATTCCGATACTATGCGTTTTGCTTCTCGTGCCCGCACGTCCATCCTGTCTTCGCTGACGAAGCAGACAGGGCTTCCCCTTCTGTTTGGCTTCGCGCTTCTAGCGATGAGCACCATGCCCGTGTCGGCGCAGTCCATCACCTCATTCCAGCCGGAGAGCGGGGCGCCCGGGACGCAGGTGCGCATCTACGGCTCCGGCTTTGACACCGATCCAGCGAACAACACGGTGACGTTCGGCGACACTGAGGCGACCGTCGACAGTGCGAAAGCGAACGTGCTTTACTCGAAAGTGCCAAGTGGGGTGAGCGGGCCGGTGCAGGTGGAGATTACCACAGGAGGAACAACGGTGACGTCCGCAGATCGCTTTGTTGGATTGAGTGGAGGGAAAGCAGAGTTTACGGAAATTGGAGCAAATCTGGCGAATATCGTAAGGACGTCGATAGCCTGGGGAGACTATAATAACGACGGCAGTATAGATCTTGCTATTGCCGGAATATCAGGGTCTACACCTGTTACGAAAATATACCGAAATGAAGGAGATGGAAGCTTTACGGAACTCGACCTGAGCCTGACGGGAATTCGCGAGGGGGATCTCGAGTGGGGAGATTATAATTCAGATGGGGATTTAGACTTGGCAGTGGTTGGTAGTACAGGGGGAGGCGGAAAGACTGCTGAGATTTACGAGAATGGAGGGAATGGAAACTTCTCAGTAGCCAATGCCAACTTAAAGGGTGTCATATCTTCAGTTGCGTGGGGGGATTACAATGGGGACGGGAGTTCGGACTTGGCTGTGGGAGAAAGGATTTACCGGAACGAGGGTGATGGAAGCTTTACTGAAATCGATGTGGGTTTGCCGGACATGAATCGAGGTACGATTGCATGGGGAGACTACAATGGAGATGGGAAGCTGGATATCGCACTCGCTGGTGAAACCAGTGGAGAGACCTCAGAGCTCTTCTCGGAAATCTACAGAAATGATGGCAATGGAAACTTTACCGCGATTGAGGCAGGGCTCCGAGATATGAATTGGAATACGTCATTTGGGTGGAGAGACTACAATGGCGACGGGACCCTTGATATCGCAATGACAGGAGGAGGAATTGGAGCGAATGGGTACTTCACAGTCACGAAAGTGTACCGGAACGAAGGGGGCGGGAGCTTCTCAGAGGCTTATAGTGCAGATGGGGTGGAAAGCTTTGGTACTCTCAATTGGGGGGACTATAACGGAGATGGAACTCCAGATCTGATTGTGACGGGCACCTCTGATGACGGGTCTGACGATGACTTTGTTGACGATCCTTTCACGCAAATATTCCGAAATGAGGGCAATGATAGCTTCGAGCAAATTGATACGGAGTTGCCCACCATGAAGAGCGCTGCGGGCGCCTGGGGGGATTTTGATGGAAACGGCTCGTTGGATTTAGCGCTGTCTGGGGAGCTGATCGGAGATGGGCTCGAAGTAGACTCTTCAATGGTTTTCCGCAATCTGGGTGGAGGGAACTTGCCTCCGGTGGCTGCGGATGACAGTTTTCAGACCTCACAAGGACAGGTGCTTGAGGTGTCGGCACCGGGCGTGCTCAAGAATGATAGTGATCCCCTCCAAGACTCGCTCACAGCGTCTTTTGTGTCGGATGTTTCTGACGGGAGCCTGAATTTCGGTGATGATGGTTCTTTCGAGTATACCGCGGACGATGGCTTCACCGGGACGGATCGCTTCACTTACGAGGCTGTCGACAAAGACGGTGCAACCG
>CAZTDC010000685.1:0-1798 GCA_964612165.1 uncultured Salinivenus sp. | reverse complement strand
AGAACGCCGGCGTGGTGACGGCCGAACTGAAGCGCGGCACCGACCTCGGCCGGGCGCGCACCGACATCAAGTCGGAGGTGGACCGCATCACGGCCTTTCCGGAGGCGGCCGAGCAGCCGATTGTGACGGAGGTGACCAACCGCCAGCAGGCCCTTCAGGTGGCCCTCTACGGGGACGCCAGTGAGCGGACCCTCAAGGAGCTCGCCGAGCAGGTCAAGAACGACCTCACGCAGAACCCGCAGATCTCCTTTATCCAGATTGGAGGCGTGCGGGACTACGAAATCTCGGTGGAGGTGTCGCGCACCGACCTGCGCCAGTACGACCTGACGCTCGGGCAGGTGGCCCAGCTCGTACGGCAGGGCAGTCTCGACCTGCCGGGCGGCAGCGTTGAGACGGACGACGAGGAGATTACCGTGCGCACCGAGGGACAGAACTATACAAAGGACGAGTTCGAGGACATTGTGCTCTTGACCCGTAACAATGGCACCAGGGTGCGCCTCGGCGACATCGCACAGGTGGAGGACGCGTTCGCCGAAAATGCGGACCTCATCACCCGCTTCAACGGCAAGCCGGCCGCCATCCTCAACGTCTTCCGCACAGGCGAAGAGCAAGTGCTCAACGTTGAGGAAACAGTCAAACGATATCTCGACGAGGACCTTCGCCCATCGATGCTGGCCGGCCTCAACGCCGCCATCTGGCAAAATCAGGCCGAGAACCTGCGCAACCGGCTCAACCTGCTGATCGAGAACGGCATCCTCGGCCTCATCCTCGTCATCGCCACCCTCACGCTCTTCCTCGCCCCCCGCCTGGCCTTCTGGACATCGGTCGGCATCTTCCTGTCGTTCACCGGCACGTTCATCGTGATGCAGTACGTGGACGTGTCGATTAACCTCCTCTCCCTCTTCGGCTTCATCCTCTCGATCGGAATCGTGGTGGACGACGCGATCGTGGTGGGCGAGAACGTCTACGCCGAGCAGGAGAAGCAAGGCGACCCGCTGGCGGCCGCCATCCGGGGCACCAAGCGCGTGGGTATCCCAGTCATTTTCGCCGTACTCACCACGGTGGCCGCCTTCACGCCCCTGCTCTTTGTGGGCGGCACGATTGGCAAATTCCTCGGCGACATCCCGACGATCGTCATCTTCGTGCTGGGGCTGTCGCTGGTGGAAGTGCTATTCATTCTGCCGTACCACCTGTCCGAACGGCCCGACAGCGACGGCTCGTCAAACCTGGCCGTACAGACCCTCACTCGGATGCGAAAATGGGTGTCCGCGCAACTATGGACGTTCGTGCGCGGCCCACTGACGACCGCGCTGAATTTTGCCACCCGCCACTACGCCGTCACCCTCTGCGGGGCCGTCGCGCTTCTCTTTGTGTCCTTCAGCTTCGTCGGCAACGGGTACATCGGCTTCTCCTTCTTTCCCAGCGTGCAGGGCAAGCTGGTGACGGCTCAGCTGGAGATGCCGGTGGGGACCCCAGCCGAAAAGACCGCGCGCGTCACCTCGCAGCTCCAGAAGACGGGGTACCAAGCCATCGAAAAGCTCGAGCAGCAGGCCGGGCAGCCGCTCGTCGAGAACGTGTACGTGACCGTCGGCCAGCAACCCCGGGCCAACAGCGGCCCCAATCAGGCCGGCTTCACCGCCACACAGGCCAACGTGGCCGAGGTGAGCTTCGAAATGGTCGACCCTGAGGAACGGGACATCACCTCCGCGCAGTTCGAGCGCCGCTGGCGGGAGGTCACCGGCAACGTGGCGGGCGTGCGCTCCCTCTCCTTCACCGCCAGCGTCGTGTCCGTGGGCGA
>CAZTDC010000684.1:0-1809 GCA_964612165.1 uncultured Salinivenus sp. | reverse complement strand
GCTCGAAACGGGCAGATACTCTCGGGTATGGGCTGTCTCTGAGGCAAGCACTCGCTTCAAAGCAGCGGGGGAACGTACCTTCTTGGCCCTGTTCTGGAGCGCAGGGCCGGAGGGACAAGCGTGTGCCGAGAGAGGCAAAGGCCTCCGAAGAGCAAAGCTCTTCAGCACCGCTTATAATACATGCCGATCCTCTCGGGGCGAAGGTTCTCTCGACCTAAGGGATAATGGCAGAGTGTCGGTCCTCTCCGGCCCGCTGCGCGCCAGAAGGTCAGCAAGTCAAATGGAAGTCCATGAGGGAGCGTGAGTAGAGGTAGGAGCTAGAAATTGGAAATGTCAGGCAGCACCGGGGTACTGACTCTCGCAGGTCTCGAAGCGCTCCGGGTCGAAGGCCTCCCCTGAGCGGGCCAGGCTGTGCAGCATGCGAAGGAACTTGCGCATGACAGCGACCTTGGCCTTGGCCGCGACCATTCCCTCTTGAAGCTTTCTATGGTAGTAGGGCCCGTAGAGCATCGCCTTCCGGAGGACCGGAAAAATCGTCTGGCCGAGGATCTTGCGCAGAAGCGGACGTCCCTTCTTGGAAAGTCGAGTTTGTCCGCGATAGGTGCCGCTTTGGCGCTCCCGCAGGTTGAGGCCGGCGTAGCGAAGAAGTGCTCGCCCAGATCCGAAGTCCTCAAGTGGGCCGGTCTGGCTGGCCAGACGGGTGAGGTTGAAGAGCGTGATGCCCTTCAGCTGGCCCAAGTCCGGAAGCTCCCCGTCGGTCACGAGCTGGCGCCCAACCTGCTCAATCTGGGCGCGTAGGGCCCTCCTGCGGGCCGTAAGGCGAGTGTAGTCGGCCCAGAGGGCCTTCAATCGATCTACGAGCAGCTGAACTTCCGCCTCGGTCTTGTGGTAGCGGGCCGACTCGGTGGCCCTCTCAAACAGGTGCTCCAAGGTCGAGAATCGAGCGTTGACCCGGCGCTTGATTGTGCTTTTAAAACGGCCGAGTCCGGCCCGAAGGATGTGGTACGGATTGAAGGCATACGCCTCCATCAGCGCCCGGCCGGTCGTGTCGAAGGTAAAAGTGGCCGACTTGTCGTAGTCGGGGAAAAGATCCTGGATTACCGCCTGGATGCGCTGGCGCGCGGCGGTGAGCGTCACCTCGTCCTCGTCGTAGTAGCGGGTCAGGCGTCGCAGCTTGCGATACCGCTCTGGCAGGTGGCGATCAGTCTGGGTCTTGCCCAGGCGAGCGACCAGGTGCATTACCCTCGGGTCCTTGTGGTCGGTCTTCCCCGTGTCGTTGGATTCTACGGTCTTGAGCTTCGAGACGTGTTCGGGGCTGATAAGGCCGGTCTCGTGGCCAAGGCGGCGGGCCGTCTGAAGGAGCTTGCGCTCATATCCGCCGGTCGGTTCGGCCAGGACGAGAAGGCCCTCCAGGCCGGCCTCCTCGGCCAGGCCTTCTAAACGAATCAAGACTTGCTCGATCGCGCCGGTCTGATTGGGAAGCTGCTGGTCGATCTGGTAGGGCCTCCCTCCTCCCTGGGCGGGACTGGTCCCCGGCTTATACTGGACAAAAAGCGAGAGAGAGGCCTTCGAGATGTCGAAGCAGCAGAGCAGCTTTTGGGAGGACCCGGTCTTGCTGGCGGAGTTGACGGTCTCGGCGGTGTGTTCGATCTTGAGAGTCATAGGGGCTGAGCTAGGCTGGGATTGTAGGAAAAAGGATCCTCTCAGTGTAGCGAGGCCCCTTCTTCTTTGCACGACTCAGCGTAATGGTACGGTACACGTAACCCCGGGCTGATGCCACTTTTTTGCGGCTCAAGAAAGCCACTTCGG
>CAZTDC010000683.1:0-1816 GCA_964612165.1 uncultured Salinivenus sp. | reverse complement strand
GCGTATTCCAGGCGCCGCAGCCCGCGCACTTGCCCATCCACTTGTGGGCCTCGTGGCCGCATTCCTGACATACGTACCGGGGATTCGATTGGGCCATGTCAATTACACGACAGATTCATGTAGAAAACAGGCGTCCAGCCGCGCTTCACTGCACTCTGGCGGGGAGGCCCCTCCGTCACAGAGGAACCTCGTCGGCGAGCCAGATTTGCACTATGCGCGCTGGATACCGAATACGGAGAGCACCGGCTTAGGTGTCCCGCGCTCGTCTCGCGTCGCTTTCGATAGACCGTCGCGCTTCCGTTGCTCGACTCTCTGCTTTCGCCACTTCGTGCCCTCGGTCGGTACGCGATTCTCATGGGCCGAGCCTTTGCGTCGGTCGACGAGATTCGCATGTACTGGAAGAACCTCTTCATCCAGATGGTGCGCATCGGAATCGACTCGGTTCCGATCGTCGCACTGGCGGCCGCCTTTTCGGGGGCCGTCCTTACCGTGCAGACCGCCTACCAGCTGGAGACCCCTTTTATTCCGAAGACCATCATTGGCTCGATCGTCGCGCCCTCGATCATGCTGGAGCTGGGCGTGGTCGTGGCTGGCTTCATTCTCGCCGGACGGGTGGGCGCCCGCATTGCCGCCGAGCTCGGCACGATGCGCGTGTCGGAGCAGATTGATGCCCTCGAGGTGATGGGACTTAACTCGATCGGGTACCTCATTTTGCCGCGCGTACTGGCGGGCGTCGTCATGTTTCCGGTGCTGTACGTCGTGTCCTGCGTCGTGGGCATCGGCACCGGCATCTTCACCGGGCACTTCGGGGGCTTTCTCAGCGCGAGCGAGTTTTTGTCGGGGGCGCGTCAGTTTTTCAGCGTCCTCGACCCGTTCATTGGATTCGTCAAGTCGCTCGTCTTCGGATTTATCATTACCTCGGTGGCCTGCTACAAAGGCTACTATACCGGCGGGGGCGCCGTGGGGGTGGGCGACAGTACCACGCAGGCCGCTGTGCTGAGTTGCGTCTTCATCCTCGTCGCCGACCTCGTCGTCGCCGTGCTCCTCCTGTAACGTGTTTGCCAAGCCCGCTCTCTCCCTCCTCCCAGCGTCCGCACGCGGCGCGATGAAGGGCCTTCTTCGGATAGTTCCCGGCTCGGAGACGTATAGTTCCGTTCTGGTTCTACGCACTTGTCCTGCTGCATCCTCCCTCCGCGTCCCAACTTCCGACTCAGGCCCAACACCCTTGCTGATCCGTCAACGTAGGAACACCGGTTCCTCCGACCTCAGTGGCTCGGGTTCATCCGGAGGAGCGGCGTGTTTCAGAGACTTCTCCACGTACCGGCATGATTGAAGTCAACAACTTATCGAAGAGCTTCGGCTCCCTCCACGTGCTCGACGACGTGTCGCTGGACGTGCGTGACGGGGAGAAGCTCGCGATCATAGGCCGGTCCGGCTCCGGCAAGAGCGTGCTGATGAAGCACTTCGTGGCCCTGCTCTGGCCGGACGAGGGGGAGGTGCTGGTCGACGGAACGGATCTCTCCGAGGTGTCCTACGACCGGCTGCGCAAGATTCGCCGTCGGTTCGGGGTTCTGTTTCAGGGCGGCGCGCTGTTCGATTCGATGACGACGTTTGAGAACATTGCTTTTCCGCTGAAATACTTCTCGTCCCTCGAAGGAGACGCCGTGGACGAGCGCGTACGGGAATGCCTGGACCTAGTGCGCCTGTCCGGGGTGGGGCCCAAGAACCCGTCGGAGCTATCGGGGGGGATGCGGAAGCGCGTTGCCCTCGCGCGGGCCATCGCCATTGAGCCGGACTACATCCTGTACGACGAGCC
>CAZTDC010000682.1:0-1824 GCA_964612165.1 uncultured Salinivenus sp. | reverse complement strand
TGGTGATTACCGAACCTTTTTGCCTTGTAATTTTATCAATTGAATAATTGAATTTTGTAGTGTGCCGTTCTCCATGGGGAAGCTGGGTCAGCGCAAGGCACGAACGTCTCATCCTCGACCGTTCTCCCTCATGGGAACGTCAAGAGCCCTCCTAAGGGGCTAACAGCCGTCTCGGTTCGGACTCAACCGAGCCTGTTATTGATTAATCAATTAGTCAATTGATTACTATTGCAATATTACTAGTGTGCGTCTGGGGACGTGTTTTCGCCATGTCGTGAACAAAATATGAATCCATAAACGATGAGTGGCGCACCTCTCCCCTCGATCCAATTTCTCCTCCGTGCTGGATGCAGCCCACGTTCCTCTTCCTCCCTGCTAATCTACGATCAGCTCGCTCGGGGCGCCCCCCAAGAGCACTTCCTCTCTCGTCTCAACTCGCTCGGGGCGCAGGGTCGGGCAGCCAGTCGCGCGCCAGCGCCAGCAGGCCGATCAGGTTGTTGACGACGTGGGCGAGAATCGGTGCCCAGAGCCCCGGTCCTGTGTACGCGAAGAGGCCGCCCAGCACGAAACCCATGCCCGCTGCGTAGAGGCCGTAGGGGAGCGCCCGTCGGTCCCACACGTGCGCGGCCCCAAAGAGGAAACTGGCTGCACCGATGCCCACTTCGGGCTGCAGCCAGCCCCGAAAGAGGAGCTCTTCACCCACCCCGGACGCCATGGCCAGAAGAACGATGTCGGTGAAGCGAACCGTCCGAAGAGTAGGGCGCAGGGTGGCGTATAGAGGGCGATAGACGGTCCGGTAAAGCGGATTCCGGGCTCCCCCGGGAAAGATAAGGAGAAGGTGGAGAATCACGAGCCCAAAGCCGCCCAGGATGCCAACAAGCACATCCATCCCGGTTCCCCGGATCATCGGTCCCCAGTCGGTCCCCGTCCAGACCCCAAGCCCTACGGCCAGAAGGCCAAGCACAGCCTCCGACACCAGCGCGAGCGGTACGAACGAGGTCGGGGACGCTGCCGGACCGGAGGACGACGAATCGGGATCACGACGATGCGCGCTCACAGGATCGCTCAGGCGAGACATTGATCGTTCGAGATGCGCCCCACCTCCCGGCGACCCCACGAGCCGCGCCGAGGAGGGGACTTCGGCCGGCGAGTGAGACGGACAGAGCGCGGACTCATAGAAAAACCCGTACCCTCACCGAAGCTCCTACGCTGGAACCCGCTCCTGGAACGCCTCCTGCAGCTTCCGTGTGATCGGGCCCGGCGTGCCGTCGGCCACCGTGTCGTCGCCGATGCGAACGACCGGCATCACCTCCGTCGTGGTGCCCGTGAGCATAAGCTCATCAACGTCCGAGAGTCGCTCCCTCGGGATGGGCGACTCGTCGACCGGCACATCGAGGTCGCGGCACAGGCCCAGCACCACTGACCGCGTGATACTCGGCAGGAGCCGGTTCGTGAGCGGATGGGTGACCACGGTGCCGTCAAAGACGCCGAGGACGCTGGAATGGGAGGCCTCCGTCACAAACCCGTCCCGCACGAGGATCGCCTCGTAGGCGTCGTGCTCCATCGCCTTCTGGTTGGCGAGCACGTTGGGAAGGAGCGAGGTCGACTTGATGTCGCAGCGAGCCCAGCGCTGGTCGGGGTGCAGGATTGTCTTTACGCCCTGCGCCCACTTGTCGACTGGGGGCTCGTGGGGCGAGGCGGTGGCGTAGACGGTCGGGTCGGTCGGTTCGTCCGGAAACGCGTGCTGGCGCGGCGCCGCCCCCCGTGTGACCTGGAGGTAGATCTTCGCCCGACGGTCCTGGAGGTCGTTCTTGGACAGGAGCG
>CAZTDC010000681.1:0-1834 GCA_964612165.1 uncultured Salinivenus sp. | reverse complement strand
GGACACCAAGATGGCGGGCCGCTCCGCTTCGGCTTTCTGCCTCTCCGCTTTTCAGCAGAAGAAGCATGTGGAGGCGGCTCTGGACCTGAGCATCCTGCTCTGCGCGGACCTGCTGGTCGAACTAATCGGTCGATTCGGAAATCTCGGGCGGATTGCGCATTGGGCGGGTTGTGTTTTTGCGTGGCTACCGTACGTACTGCATAATGATCCTCAGTAGTTGGTATTAATTGCTTCGAGAAAGTAGGGGAGAGGGGATTGAGCGTGTCAAAGAGGAGGTCCCTGAGCGGACCGTCTTCACTGCCGAGGGGAGCCGACCTGTTGGGTGGCAGAAATGGTGGGGTTTCTGAAACAATGTACTAAACCCCACCAGAAGCGGGTACACCCCCACGCAACATGCGTATCAAAAGTTGTCTCTGAACCTTCCGTCTCAGAACCTGATCGGCCAGCCAGGTTCTGATGCCCCACTGAATCCAAGGAACCAGATGTCGCCTCACGACTAAACCCTCATGTTGAACATGAATTATTAAACACAGAGATTGACCTTGTGGCCTCCCCGCTTCCGGACTTCACCGACGAGGGCCTTCTGCCCCCTGGCGACTACGAGGTCACGTTCGAGGAGCTACGGGCATCGGTTCTGGTCGAGGGACCCGGGCCAGGATCCGTCTGGGGAGAGAATTGGGACGCCGGGTGGCGCGAATACCTCACCCGCCGGGCCGAAACGATGTGCAATCAGCTGTGGTCGGTCGACATCGAGGACATCTATCTCGACGGGTCCTTCACCGAGGCAAAGACCCCCCCAACGACATTAACGGCTACTTCGAGTGCGACGCCGAGCGGGTCGCGACTGGAGACCTTCAAAGGGAGCTCAACAAGATCGACCCGAAGAAGTGCTGGACCTGGGATCCTGAGGAGCGCCGTGCTTATCGGGTATACGCCAAGAAGCAATTACCGATGTGGCAAGCTTACCGGGTCGAGCTCTACCCGCACTACAACCAGTTTACCAGCATCACCGACGAGCAAGGACACCCTCTCACGTTCCCGGCCGCCTTTCGCAAACGGCGCCGAGACGACGAGCCGAAAGGCATCGTGAAGGTGGTTCCTGAGTAGGAGGCAGGCGAACAGCCACGGCTTGAGATGTCCCGATTGCACCTGGTTGGATTCGCCGTCCGACCGAAAAAAAAAACTAAACGCTCACCGACCACCGATCCAATGATACGCACCGAGACCGAATACAAAAACGCTCAGGAGCGCCTTGAGCAGGAGAAGGAGACTCTCCAACGACAGCGAAAGCAGCTCGAAGAGATGGACTTGTCCGAAGAGGAGGTAGAGCGGGCGCTCGGGCCGCTGATTTCGTTTCGGGATCAGTTGCGGGAGGAGATCGAGACCTACGAGCGGATGCGACGCGGAGACCTTTCGGCACTCCATGATCTTCGAAGTATCGGCCGATGGCTCATCGGCGCCCGGATCGCCAAAGGATGGTCCCTGAGCGACCTGGCCGATGCCCTCGGCGTGTCGGTCCAGCAGGTCTCCCGGGACGAGAACAATGAGTACCAGGGCATCTCGACCGCGCGGGCTCAGCGCATTTTGAACGCGCTGGGCGTGCGGTTCCGTCTGGAGATCGAAGAGCCGATTGCTCAGGACGACGACGAACAGAAAGCCGTCCCTGCGTAGCGACGGGGCCGAGTTGGTGTAGAGGGACTCCGCGGCCCTTCAAAAAGGTATACTTCAGCGGGCGGCCCTCAGCATCGAGAGAGGTCGATTCTAAGGAGTATCAGAAATCGGTCGCTTTCTCAAGGTAGGCCATCAGTCGTCAGTATGAAATGTCCGCGCAAAG
>CAZTDC010000680.1:0-1835 GCA_964612165.1 uncultured Salinivenus sp. | reverse complement strand
AAGCATGTTTCCGTTACTCAACTGCTGCCACTTTCCCTGAGCTCCCGTATAAAATGGGTCGGAATGCTCAGTTGGAAATCGAACGTCAACGGAGTCTGTGTGAGGTTGGATAGCAACAATTCGACTTCCGCCGAGCATGGTTCCCCGTTGGGTGAAGTCGCGAGCATTGTCGAAGATTCCAATCCACCCGTTCCCGATGAAGTCTGGATCGTGTTGCATGATGAACGGGTCGTCAGTATGCCATTCGACCGTTTCTGTGTCGGGATCGAAGACAAATATCAAGCTGAGATCACGCACTGAAACCAAAAGATCCCCCTTCTCAAATAGAGGATATTCATCAGCAAGCGACGGCTTCAACGGCTCCACGTCGTTTACGTGTGTAATATCCGTCGTCTGCGGGCCCTTTTCCTTCGCCTGCGGCTGGTATGCTTCGGCGAGATAGCGTTCTAAATCATTGTCGTACAGGAGGTCGAGGACGTTGATGCTGTCGAGGACCGTCCCATTTCTACTGACGTGCAGGATGGTTTCATGATAGACGGATTCTTTCAGGCCTGGGAAGCCGTTCGGATAACCGGAACTTCTACGACGGGGTCCCTGACTAGACCCAGAGACCCAGAATGATCCATCCCCGGCTCGCATGAGTGAATGATGGCTTCGAACGGGCAATCGCCACTCTACGTTGCCACAGGGATCTAACCGCACGGTCCCCACCTGTCCAAAATTAACCAACACATGCCCATTTGGAAGCAAGTGCGACCCGTGAATGTATCGCCGCCCGATTCGTCGTTCGTCGAGAGAATCGGGAAACACGGTGCGGGGATCAACCCGCGACTTATGAACGATTTTCCCCGTCCGGTCCATTAATCGCACCTCCGGCAGCCATCCATTCGGCCCATTCCACATGGAAGTAATGAGCGTTACACCGGGTTGCATTTTCTCTGGGGCGATCCGCCGAACGCCGTGACGGTCGTATACACGTGGCGTCACGAAGTTGGGCGTCTGGAACGGAGAAATCGCCTCCGCCTGCTGCCACGTCCGTTCGAGGATCGAATTCGGAAACCATTCCCACTTTCCAACCGCCACTCCGTACACGAACGTGAAAACACCGAAGGATAAAACAAACAGGGCCCTTTCGATGGATTGGAGGGACATGGAATACAGGACTTGACAAAGAGAATGGAGCTCGAGAAGAAGAGGGAAGGGACCTCCGTTGCCCTGTCCGCCTCCTCGCGGATCCCGATGAGGCCACCACGGATCTCATCAGCCTCACGTTCACCCCGCAACGGTCCCTCGTTTCTCCCTGTTCCGCCCCTCAACGGAAGCTCCTCTGGACCCACTCCTTCAGGTTTACTCCAGGTACTCTGCGTACGGCGGTTCCTCAATTCGGCGGACTAGTTCCTCATAATTCGCAACTCCCTCTCGCAGCGATGACAGAGCGTTTTTTCGTAGCTGCTTTCGATCGGAGCAGACTCAACCCCGAGAAACGAACAGATCTCGTCGACGGTCTTCTGATGAGCGTCCGGATCACGGATGTTATCTTCGTACGTCAGTGACAGGTGCGGCACCTCGTTCAGTAGCCAGCTCTCGTACTCGCTGAGCGCTCGGCTGCTCCGCATCCACTCCAAGACGTGATCGGGGGCGATTGTGAGCGCACGGGGGTCGGACGGCGCGTCGCCCTTCTTCCGGTGAAACTGTTCCCGACGGGCCCGGATGTTCGAAAGAGCATGACGGAGCAGGTTCGTCCGGCGAAGGTACAGGACGTGGAAACCTCCGTCCTCATGCAGGTCCCGAATAAAATTCTCGGTAGCGGTTAGATGCTAAGTGCTATGTGCCGA
>CAZTDC010000679.1:0-1836 GCA_964612165.1 uncultured Salinivenus sp. | reverse complement strand
GGAACGTATCGAATTCAACCGATGAACCAAGGTCTTCGGAGAGGTAGGAGGCGATGCTCATGGGACTGAAGGGGCTCGGCGAAGCAGCGGACGCAACGAGGCATCGACGGTCGATCGGGATGTTGACTCCGATCAAACACACCCTTCCACAACGGGCGCTGTACCCAAAAGATCGCGTCCGTGTGTGGAATCATGCAAACGAAGCTGCAACGAATCGGCAAGAATCGGCGGTTTCCGGGCAAATAGAAACGCCGAAGGAGAGAGCACGACACCAGAGTCGCGTCTCTCCTTCGGCGGAGTCCTCGAGAATATGGTCCCAGAGGACGACGAGTCCGGGTTGATTTTGGGCTCGGCGCAGCGATCGATCGTTCAGGGCCGAAAAGGGGGGTCGTCCCCAGCGAGCCGTTTCACTACGCGTCTAGCCTTATTCCCTTTTCGTCGAGCAGACTGGCGATCAGGGAAGCGCGCAGTCTACCGCAGGACCAAAACGGGTTTTAGAACGGAAGTTCGTCGTCCGGCTCGAAGGTTTCCCCGTCCTCACCGCCCGACTGCCCTGAAGACTGTGATCCAGGAGATCCCGGACTTCCGGCTCCAGCGGGCTGCTGCTGAGGCGGGCGCTGGTCGAAGTCCTCGTCCTCGTAGCTTTGCGCCTGGTCAAAGTCCCCACCGCCGGCCGGTCCGCCCTGCCGGTTGCTGTCGAGGAACATCATTTCCTGTGCCTTCACCTCGGTAGTGTAGCGCGTGTTGTCGTCGCGGTCTTCCCAGGAGCGGGTCTGGAGCTTGCCTTCGAAGTAGACCTGCGAGCCTTTGTCCAGGTACTCATTACAGACCTCACCGAGCCGGCCCCAGGCCACGACGTTGTGCCACTCGGTCTGCGTGACCTCCTCGCCGTCCTGGTTGGTGTAGGACTCGTTGGTGGCCAGCCGCATGTTGCAGACGGCCGTGCCACTGCCGGTGTAGCGGAGCTCGGGCTCCTGTCCAAGATTGCCGATGAGAATGACTTTGTTGACTCCTCTGGCCATGGTTCTAAGTGTGGTTTCGAAAAGAAAACGGTCCGACGCCATCGTTTTGCAATTCCCTATACGTTCCGCCTCCGAAGAATATCCGGAGCGGAAGACAGAAATGCCTGAAAGAAGAGGGCGAAATGGGAGGCGATCTCCGCAAAACGGAGGGCGTCGTCGAGTTGTGCATTCGCATAGACACACGAAAACGGAGAACATAACGTGGGGCATAAAGGAACGGTCAGGTTGTGCGAACGGTGTCCAAAATTGTTATCTCCCATGAGGCATCGTCGTTGTCTTGGAGAGCCGGGCCCGTGACCGGGTGTGGAAGTGCGTACATAATCCGTTCTTTACGTTTGCACTCGCGATACGAATTGACATTCAGCGCGTCGGCGCGTATCATCGGTGGTACTTACGAGATACTGTTAGACCTACATTCATCCAGAAGGGTGGAGGGAGCAGGCCCTCTGAAGCCCTGGCAACCGCCGCTGGCAATCAGCGGAAAGGTGCCCCATCCTGCCTCGAGGCATCAGCTCTGCTGATGCTCCGTCGGGGAAAGATGAGTGGGACCCACGACCGTCTGGTTGTTTGATCCCCAACTGCTTTCCTCGCGGCTGGGGATTTTTCTATGTACCCCGGTCGCGGTTGAGTCACACGTTCTGTGACTTGCGCCGTGCTTGCTCGGCTCTTCTGGGTGATTCTTCTCGATTCTCTTCATCCAGAGAGCCTAGTTTCTCATGAGCACGGAAAACGGAACGCCACAGCAGGACCAGCAATCGCCCCGCTACGAGACCCTCCAGCTCCACGCGGGCCAGGAGCCGGACCCGGCCACCAA
>CAZTDC010000678.1:0-1846 GCA_964612165.1 uncultured Salinivenus sp. | reverse complement strand
TACACCGGCGGCATGGCCGAGGTCGTGAAGCACGCCCTCATCGGCGACGCTGACCTCTTCGCGTTTCTGGAGGAGCACACCGTCCCTGTCTTCTCGCGCCGCGACCGCGACGCCGTGGCCGAGACCATCGAGCGTGCCGTGCGGGTGAAGGCCGAAGTGGTCAGTGCCGACGAACGCGAAGCCGGCCGCCGTGTCATCCTCAACTTCGGCCACACGTTCGCCCACGCCATCGAAGCCGTCGCTGGGTACGGCACCTTCTCGCATGGGGAGGCAGTGGCTGTGGGTATGCGCGCCGGGCTCTACCTTTCCCACCGCCGCCACCCCGACGCCATTCCCCGCGACCGCGCCGACGAACTGATTCGCGCCATCCCGGTCGACGCCGATCCGTCGGCCCTTTCCTTCGACGCGCTCTACCAGGCCATGGCGGCCGACAAGAAAAATGAGGGCGGCACCATCCGCTTCGTCGTCCTCAACCGGCTGGGTCAGGCCACAGTCGCGGACGACGTGAGTCGTTCGGAAGCCCGACAGGCATGGAGGTTCGCCTGTACCTCGTGAAACGCCCATCGGCCGACCGGCGTGTGATGTAGCTGGTCTGTTGTATAGTCTTACTTCCCGAGACCGCCCGCCTCACCGCTTCTCTGCCCGTGTACGAGTCATCGTCCTTTTCATTCTCCCGCCTCCTTTGGCGCCTCTTGCGGGTGGGCGTGTATCTGCTGCTTGGTGGCCTCCTTCTGTTTTTTGCTCTCACCCGCACAAAGGTGGGCCGCGACGGCCTTCGCCAGCAGATTCAGTCGACCTTCAATGAGCAGTTCGCGGGCAGTCTCCAGATTGGCTCGCTTCAGGGCACCCTCCTCAACGAGCTCATCGTGACCGATGTGGCCCTGCGAGACGAGAACGGCGCTCTTGTGGCCACGATCGACTCAGCTTACACCCAGCCGCACTGGACGGACCTCCTGACTGCCAGCCTGTCGGTGGACGCGATAACCGTCTACCGCCCGCACTTTCGGCTTCACCGCCGAGCCGACAGTACCTGGAACCTCCAGCAGGCCCTTGCTCGGCCGGCATCGGGGGGGGACCGTCGTCTCGACCTCGCACTTCCCGACATTGCCGTCCGCGAGGGCCGTATTACGACCACACGTGACGGAGACGCCCCCGCCCCAGTGCAAAACCGGTGGTTGTTTGATTATACGCGGTCGGAGATCGACCAACTTCACGCGGACGCCTCAATCGAGTGGACTGACGACCGGCGCGTGGATCTAATGTCTCTCTCGTTTCGCCTCCCTGGAAAGAATCTCGGTGTCCGATCGGCACAGGGGGAGATAAGTCGCAACCGAGACCGCTGGATCCTTTCCGGGTTCGCCGCCCAACTTGGAAACACACGGTTGAAAGCCAATGGCACCCTGCAACGCGCGCCATCCAATTCGGCGCGAATGGTAGGCGACCTCCAGCTTGAGGAGAGCCGGCTTGACCACAACGAGCTTCAACGACTCGTCCCGCGTCTGCCTCTCCGCAACACGGTCAGCGTAGCGGGACGCGTGGGCGGCTCCCTCGATCGGCTCATCGTCAACGAATTATCGGTTACTCACGACCAGTCATCGGTTCGTGTAGAGGGTACAGCGTTTGGACTTCCTGACTCTCTCAACGTCGACGCGGAAGTTTCCGAGGGCCGGATCTCGCCGGAGGATGTACAAGACGTATGGCCCGACGCTCCCCTCGATCGGGCGACGGAAGTTGGTCCTCTCCGCCTCGACGCCGGGATCGAAGGCCTCGTGGAGTGGCACGACCAGCCCACGACCACCTTCGATCTGGACGGAACGTTCACCGCTCAGGGGCGACCGGGGGCCGT
>CAZTDC010000677.1:0-1851 GCA_964612165.1 uncultured Salinivenus sp. | reverse complement strand
GCTGGGGGGCGATCTCGTCATCGAAAACGGCGCGCTGCAGGTCGACTCATGGACCCTCGGAAAAAAGCCGGTCAACGGACAGATGTCCGGCACGCTCGGCCTCGGCGGCAGCGTCGACCTCGACCTGCGAACGAACCTTCCGCTCTCGACGATCAAAAACTCCAAGATCGGCGGTCTCGTGGGGGGGAATGCGGTCAGCTCCCTGCTTCAGAAGCTCACCGGTGCCGGGAAGGAAGACAAGACCATTCCCGTGAAAATCGGGATCGGCGGCACAATGACCGATCCGACCGTGGAGATGCTCGATAAGAGTGCGATCAAGTCCAGCCTCCAGGATATGGCGAAGAAGGAAGGCCTCAATCGGATTCGCAACCTCTTCGACGGCGGGGGGTAGGGCTATCACATGTCTAAATTCTCGTCAAACCTGAGGAAGCTTGGTGCCTTCTTTCAGTGTCGCTGCCAAGGAAGCACGGGAGAATGGGCGCCTGGGAGCATCGACCGAGTAGACATCCGCCTTGCAGCGATGCTCGGACGTGTAAGGGTAACGCAGGTTGTGACTTGGTGGGTTTTGGGTTGAGGGTTCGCATTAACGAACGTCGAGATAGCCCAAAAACCGGCCACGATCACGATTTGAAGGGGGAGGTTTAACCCGGGAAAACGATCGAAATCCACAACCTTCAACGTACGGAATGCATCACGTCCACGGCAAAACTCGGAGGGACGCATAGCAAAAGGGACGGACCGGTTGTCTCCCGCTCCGTCCCCCACTTTCGTTTCTCAAACACGGAGCGCTGACACTACGCTTCCGTTCCTACCAGCGGATACCCGGCACGGCGCCATCCGGCGTATCCGTCCTCAAAATCGGTCACGCTCGTGTAGCCCATTTCTTCGAGCTTCTGGGCCGCCTTCGGGGACGCGGTACAGTCGGCGTTGGCGCAGTACACCACGATCGGATCATCCTTGTTGGGCACGAGCCCCTCAACGTGCTCAATGTCGTCGATCGGCACGTTGATCGAGCCCGGAATGTGCCGGGCCTCGTGCGCCTCGCGTGGCAGAACGTTGATGACCACCGGCGGGTGCTCGCTCTCGAGAGTCTTTTTGAGCTCTTCGGCCGTGATTGTCGTCAGGGTTTCGGGCATAGGTTGGATCGGATGTTGGTTCAAGGAATGTGAGCAATTCAGGTCGGTACGGGGGTCAGCACCGCGGTACCCAATTGGTACGTAGGTGCACCTGCTAGACACACCGTTACACGGCCCCTCTTTCAGTACGCGATGAAACCGAATCTGTGCCGTTGACAAACCGGCGAGCGTCACCCATTCTACGCCGTTCCCTACGCACGGATCAACGATCTTTCCCCCACCATGCTGTATCGTCGCATTTCCCTCCTATGCGTTCTCACTCTCCTTCTTGTTGGAACGGCCCACGCCCAGAGCGACACAACTGACGTGGCCTTTCGCGCGCAGATGCCCGACAGTGTCGTGGTGACGGCCTCCCGCGTGGCGTCGGCCGCTGAGAAGACGGGCCGGCGCGTCACGGTCTACACCCAGCAAGACATCCAGAAGCTGTCCGTCAACAGCGTCGACCAGTTGCTCGACGTGGTGGGCGGCCTCGACGTGCAGAGCCGGGGCGGCTTCGGGGTGCAGAGCGACCTCCGGATGCGGGGATCAACCTTCAACGGCGTCCTTCTTCTCCTCGATGGCGCCCGGATCAATGACCCGTACACGGGGCACTTCCTGATGGACCTGCCGGTGCCGATCTCCGAAATCGCCCGCGTGGAGGTCCTGCACGGCCCTGCCACGGCCCTCTACGGCCCCGACGCGCTCGGCGGCGTCGTCCACCTCATCACCAAGACGG
>CAZTDC010000676.1:0-1865 GCA_964612165.1 uncultured Salinivenus sp. | reverse complement strand
TCTCGAAGCAGACGTCCACCGTCACGTTCACCTCAGACACCTCTCCTTTGGTGAGGCCGGTCGTTCGCCCGTACTTCTGGACGTTGTCTCCGACGCTCGCGCTTACCGGCGAGGTCCCGGGCACTCCATAGCCCTCGGAGGACGTTGCGTAGTCGAGGTCGGAGGTCGATGAGCTCGCAATAGCGGCGTCAATGGTGTTCGTGCCCTCGTAGTCGATGGGCTCATAGTCCGCCAGCTCTCCGATCTTGTCGTCCGGATCCGTTCCTCCGTCCGCTGGGCCGGGCTGAAGGATGTTGTCACCGATGCTTGCGTCATTTTTATTGGCGATGACGTGGTTGTTGCTGAGCGCGAAGACGTTGCCGCTCCCGTCCTTCACCCGCGCGCCGTACGTTCCGGCGGTGATGTCCGGGTGCCCGATCGAGAAGCCGACGGGCGCCGGGCGCTGCCGACTGGTCTCGTCGGCGTCGGCAACGATCAGCCCCGTGATCTCGACCCGCAGGGGCACGCCATTGGCGTGAGACGGGAGGTTGGCCTTCTCGACCATCTTCGGCGTCGTTCCGTAGACGACGAGGTTCGCATTTCCGTCCGCGTCGAGCCCCGACCCAACCCCCACAATTCCGGGCCGATCGAGAAAGTCGTTCCCCTGCTTCTTCTGGGCCGTCATTGCTTTCTGCAGTTCAGCGCTCTCTACGGTGACTTCAGGGTCTTCTTGCTCCTCCGGCGACTGCCCCGAGGGAGACTGGTCGCATCCGACCAGCATGACAAGAGAAAACACCAGTGCGACCGAAAGGCCCTTGTAAAGGATCCTCCTACTACTATTGGATGTCATGACTAAGCGTGGTGTAATTCAAGTTACCGGTGACATTTGTGAGAACCGACGGGGATGAGCCGCCGACTGCATAAAGACTGGTTTCATCTCTGCGACCTGTTCACGAAATCGACCGACAAACGGAAGGCACGTCACCCGCAATCGAACGGCGAACTCCCCCCGCCTGAGCGAAAAACAGATTGCGATGAGCCGATTCGCGACGTTCCGGAACGGCGATACAAACGACGTCCGACTGCTCCCGAGAACAGGTCGCCTGTCGATCGAAACAGTGTCTCCCGACAGGCACGTGTTTTGATGAGAAGAAGACTGGGTTAACACTACTTGTCGAGTGTAGAAATGAAAGGTAAAGACCGAAAGCGATTCTTTTCTAATTTACAAACTCTACACATAAGAAAACCTTGCTGTGCTCCATACCCTTACTTCAACAAAAGCTTAAACTCGTGAGATAAATCCTCTTGAGGAGTCGATTACGGTTGAAGCCGCCCTGATTCTGAAGAACCGTCCCAATGGAAAGGGTTCGGCTCTGCAAGGGAGGGTTTCTTCGATCCCTGTGCTGTCCTCCCCCGTTCGGCGAGCAGGGTGGGGGGGAAATGAACCGCCGTTGCCTCCTTGCGTCCGGACTACCGTGTCGCCCGCGGGACTCGGGGGCCTGCATCCGATCCCCTATTGATCGTGACTGCGGACGAAGTCTCCAGTACGTCCCCTGAACTGCAGTGGCGGCCCCCTCGTCTACCGACTTGCCTCCAGGCTCGAAGCTCTCTTCTGCCCCGTCGGCCGATAGCCACTTCTCGACCATCTCCGCGACGCGGCGTTGATCAAGACAGAACGCCAGACAGATTGGACGCCGCTTCTCAAGCTGCCCCCATCGGTGTCTCTATTTTCGTCGATGAACGCCACCCCGCCACAGCCGTAGAGCAGGCGATCCTCATTCTTGCGCATCAACGGTTCTGTGCCATCATGTCCGACGACCGCTCCGACCAAGCCATCGAAACGGTGGCCGACGGCCTGCGCCTGCAGGTGGGCGACCTGCCCGGCG
>CAZTDC010000675.1:0-1867 GCA_964612165.1 uncultured Salinivenus sp. | reverse complement strand
CGGCCGTGACGCAGTACAACGACAGCATCGAGACCTTTCCGGCCAACGTGATCGCTCGCGCCTTCAATTTCGAGGAGCGGACGGTTTTTGAAACTGAAGAGCTGAAGCGCGAGACCCCGGATGTGGGGGGGCTCTTCGAGGAATGATTCGCCGCTTGTCTCCTGGAGGGTGTTCTCACCACGGATGCTCATCTCTCGTCGCTCTTCTCAAAGTGCTCTCGATTCTGATGAAAACGCTCGACGAGTTCAAGACATACTACCAAGAGGAACTGAAGGACACAATCGAAAAAACCCACGACGAGATTGACCAGATCGACGGAGGAGAGGTGCCCGTCACCCTGTTCGATCGCCTTCAGGTGTTTGCGGTTGTGGCAGGGGGGTCCGGTGTGATCGTGGGCCCGATTATCTACGCTGCTTCTGGGGGAGATCTTCAGCAGGCCCTGATGTATCCGGTCCTGTTCGGTCTCTTTGCTACGTTCATGGGGCCGAAGGTCGCGCAGTCCCTCTACAAGGGGGCGCAGGTACAGGAGACGATCAAGGAAAACGTCGCGTCTAAGATCGTCTCGTTTTTCGGCGAGGATTTTTCGCTGGATCCGACGGGGCAGATCGAAAAGGAGACGATCAACGAAAGTCTCGCGTTTCCGCGGGCTGCGAAGGTGGCCTACGGGGAGGACCGCGTGATCGGGACCGTCGGGGACACGGCCGTCGCGTTTTCGGAAGTCATTTTGTCGCGGAGCTCCTTTGCGGAGGTGAAAGAGGTGGGATATACGTCCTCGGAAGAAAAAGAGGAGGCGAAGGAGAAGATGAACCACTACCGGATGAGCAAAATGGCTGCTAGCGATAACTCGCATTTTTTCCGCGGCCTTTACTTCGTTGCGGATTTCAAAAAGTACTTTCGGGGCCACACCGTCGTGCGCCCGACGGATGACGACCTCGATCCCGAGGGACGGTTGGAGACCGCCGACGGGACTGCGCTTGAACGCATGGAGCGGGTGCACCTGGAGGATCCGGAGCTGGAGTCGCTCTACAACGTGTACGGGACCGATCAGCAGCAGGCCCGCTACATCCTGTCGACGTCCCTGATGGAACGAATCAAGGGGTTTCGAAAGCGCACCGGGAAAAGCATATATTTGGCATTCTGCGGGTCGAACATGCATCTGGCGGTGCCCTACTCGCGCGACCTGCTGGAGCTGCGCGAACCGAACTCCCGAGAGGAATTGCTGGCGGAGGCAAAGGGAGAGACGACGCTGGACTATAACATTCGAGAAGATCGCATTTTCGACTACTTCAAAGATCTCAGGTTCATCCTCGGGATCGTCGAGGAGTTCGATCTCAACACGCGGATTTGGCTGAAGGGGGAAGCGTAGGATGCGGACATCGGGTGCGTTTCCGACGCTGAGGAGGCGGGCGATTGAGACCGGTCCGCGGCGACGCAGAGCGACTCCGGCGACGACGGGGTCTTTGACAAGGAGGCAACGGCGGGAGCCGACACCGGGGACGTTTCCAGCGATGAAGAGATCCACCGAGACTGGTCCGGGGCGATGTTGAGCGATTCCTACGACGTCGTGGACGAGGTCTTTGAAGACAATTCGACAGAATCATCTTCCGACGAGACGTAATCGGGCGTCCGACCCCCGGTGTTGGAGTGATGGACGATTGGGCGGTCTTGTCGTGTGATCCCGTCGTCTGGCGACGAGAAAAACGGGGAGCGCTAATGCCCGATGCTTTGGGTGTTGAGAATCTGCTTGGGGCCACCCTTCTTTTCTCGATTCCCGTATTACAGACCCTCCTCGTATTCAGACTCTCAGTTCCCATGAAGACCCTCGACGAGTTCAAAACGTTCTACGAGGAGGACCTTGCCGAGGCGA
>CAZTDC010000674.1:0-1871 GCA_964612165.1 uncultured Salinivenus sp. | reverse complement strand
GCAGGCCCACGTCGCCGATGTACATGGACGGGCGCTTGCGCACGGCCTCCAGGCCCTCGAGCACCTGGATGTTGGAGGCCGCGTAGGCGCTAATGGCACGATCAGGGAGGTCCGTCGTCTCGCTCATAGACAAAGAAAAGAGCCAGTGGAAGAGGGCGCGAGAGGAGCGCGTGTGGGGGTGTGCACTCTGTAAAGAGGGACACCCGTTTACTAACCAGAGGATCTCCCCAATGGTTCGGTCTTACCGGACCTCCCTGCAGGGATTCCGGAAACACTCACGCGCCGCCCCCTGCGCCTGCCGGTACACGCTTCCTTCCTCCTCTTTCCGATCGACGAGGCACATAGGAGGCCCCTGAGCCGATCGGACGGTCGCTATCGCCGCACAGACGGATGCAAGCGTGTCCAGTTACTGCAGTCCTCGCATCTCGGTGGCGTGGCGCACCCGCTCGATCGCGTTAACAAAGGCCGCGGTCCGCATCGAGACATCGTGCTCGGCCATTGTCTCTCGAAGCGCCTCGTGGGCGTCCACGAAGCGCGTTTCCAGTTCATTGTTGATCTTCGATTCGTCCCAGCTAAAGTGCTGAATGTTTTGCGCCCATTCGAAGTAACTGACCGTGACCCCACCCGCATTGGCAAAGATGTCGGGGATGCAGGTGATGCCGCGCTCCTGAAAGATTTGATCGGCCGGATAGGTGGTCGGGCCGTTGGCGCCCTCCAGCACGTAGTCGGCCTGTACGTCGTCGGCGTTGTCTTCGGTGAGGACGTGCCCGATGGCCGCAGGCATGAGCACGTCGCAATCCATGGCGAGAAGCTCCTCGTTGCTAATCTCGGTCGCGTCATCGAAGGTGTCGAGATTGCCTTCCGCCGCTACGTGCTCGTAGACGGTGGGAATGTCAAGTCCAGTGGGATCATAGTAGCCCCCTGTGATGTCACTCACGGCCGTAATTGTCGCCCCCTTCTCGTGCAGCAGGCGCGCTGCCCAACTGCCTACATTCCCGAAGCCCTGAATGACCACCTCCGTGTCCTCCAGCGTCTTGTCGTCGTGGTTCAGGACCTCGCGGAGAGCAAACATACAGCCGCGCCCCGTGGCCGCGTCGCGCCCCACCGAGCCGTGCACGTCGACGGGCTTGCCCGTTACCACGGCCGGCTCGAAGCCGTGAAAGTTGGAGTACTCGTCGAACAGCCAGGCCATCACCTGCCCGTTCGTGTTCATGTCCGGGGCTGGAATGTCGGTGGTCGGCCCGATGAACTCGTGGGTGGTTTCGACAAATCGACGGGTGAGGCGCTCAACCTCTCCCCGACTCAGTTCGCGGGGATTGACCGATACGCCTCCCTTTCCCCCTCCGTAGGGCACCCCAATCAGGGCGGTTTTCCAGGTCATGAGGCTCGCCAACGACTGCACCTCGTTGCGATTGACGCTCTCGTCGTACCGCAGCCCGCCCTTGAACGGGCCTCGGGCGTTGTCGTGCTGAACGCGGTACCCAATGAAGTTCCCTAGGGACTCATCGTCCATCGTGATGACGAGCTCGACCTTGACCTCCCGCGCCGGGGTTTTGAGCATGTGCTCGGTTTTCGGCTCAAGGCCAAGGGCGTCGAAGCCATCCTGAAGGTATTTGTTGGTCGTTTCGTAAGCGCTTCCAGACATGGGTCACTACGAGTTGGAAAGGTTCTGACGTGAAGGGCTCGTAATAATACCTGCTGCCAAACAGGATCGCAATGCCCCGCGACGGAGAGCGAACGCTCGCCTCCTCATTGGCGGCGAGCCGCTTCCGCCACACCCGACCGCACGACTGTCTTCCCGATGGGGGCGAGTGACAGCTTCGCAATCTTGACGTGCTGGATGCCGAAGGGAATGCCAATGATGGTGACGA
>CAZTDC010000673.1:0-1875 GCA_964612165.1 uncultured Salinivenus sp. | reverse complement strand
TTACCCCGGACGTTGAGGGGGAGTACACCGCCGAAGTCACGGTGAGTGACGGCAAGGGCGGCAGTACCAGTGCTTCCCAAACGATCACCGTTTCGCCGGGCGAAACGCAAAACATCGCCCCGATTGCCCAAATCATAGTCAGTTCCACGTCCGTGGAGGCAGGCACGGAAGTGCTCCTCGACGCGTCCGGCTCCACCGACCAGGACAACGATCCCCTGACGTTTAGCTGGTCCCTGTCCAGCCCGAGCGGCAGTAACGCGACCCTCTCCGCAACCCAGGTCTCCAACGTACGCCTGACGCCCGATGTCGGCGGCGACTTTACCGTCACCGTCACTGTCAGCGACAACAAAGGCGGCAGCAATGACGCCTCCGAAACGATTACGGCCACGGCGCCGAGCGTCGTCGAGGTGTCGAGCGACATTAGGACGAACACGACGTGGACGTCCGGAACGACCTACCGCGTGACGACGACCGTGGACATCACCAACAATGCCACGCTCACGATCGAGCCCGGCACGCGCGTCGAGTTTCAGGCCGACGCCGGCCTCCACGTCGACGGCAACGGCTCGGCCCTCGTGGCGGATGGAACGAGTGACAATGGCATTCTCATGACCGGCACGCAGGAAAATGCCGGCTTCTGGGATGGGGTGACCTTCTATTCCAGTAATGCCAACAACGTCCTCAACTACGTCACGATCGAGTATGCGGGCAGCCAGCGGTCCTCCTTCCTCGCAGCCAACGGCGCAGTGTCGCTGGACAACGGGGCCTCCGTCACAATCACAAACACAACCATTACCGACAGCGGCGACCGGGGCATTGCCGTGGACTTGGGGGGCGAGCTTCCGGGTTTTGCCAGCAACACCTTTGCCAATAACGGCCGCGCTCCCATGCGCATCCCGGCCACGCTCTACGGCGCGCCGGATGCCGCCTCCAGCTACGCCAACAACACAAACAACTACGTGGAGGTCTACGCGACGAGCATTGAAAACGACGCCACGGTGGCGGCACTCGACGTGCCCTACCGCGTGTTCGATCGGCACACCATTACCGAAACCGCCACGCTTACCGTGTCTGCAGGCGTCACGATGCAGTTCAACGCTGATGCGTCCCTTTACGTCTCGGGAAACAACGCCGCCCTCGCGGTGAACGGGACCGACTCGGACCGTGTCACCCTCACGGGTGTCAATGCGGCGCCGGGAGCCTGGGACGGCATCGGCATCGCGTCTAGCAATCCGAACAACGCGATTGCGTACACGACCATCGAGTATGCCGGCGGCGCGCGCCTCTCCTTCATCAATGAGACAGCGGCCCTCGCCCTCAACAACGGGGCGAAGATCGAGGTGAGCAACACGACCATTCGCGACAGCGACGCCTTCGGGATTCACATGGACATCGACGCTCGCCTGCCGAACTTCGCGAACAACACGTTCACGAGCAACGGGAATGCGCCCGTGAACCTCCCGGCGTCGGCAATGGCCGACATGGACGGCGGCTCTACGTTTTCCGATAACCCGAACGCGTACGTCCGCGTGTATGACCGGAATCTCGTGGAGGATGGGACCATCACCGCGCTCGACGTGCCCTATCGAATCTTCGGGTCGCCGCAAGTTACTAACGATAAGTTCGTTACGGTGAGCGCTGGGGTCACCATGGAGTTTACGGCCAACGCCAGCTTCGGGGCCGGCAGCGATGGCGCCGTGGCCTTCGAGGGCACGCAGAACAACCGGATCTCCCTCACCGGCACCCAGACGCCGACGGACGGTGGATTCTGGAACGGCATCGGGTTCTACTCCGCGGACACGCGCAATCGGATGGTGTATACGGACGTCGAGTACGGCGGGGCCGCGCGCCTCTCGTTCATCAACGCACCGGCGA
>CAZTDC010000672.1:0-1876 GCA_964612165.1 uncultured Salinivenus sp. | reverse complement strand
TCGTCTTGGCCACCCGGTCTTCGCCGTATGTCCGGCATAGGTAGTCGAACACCTCGTCCCGCCGCGCATCGTCAAAATCGACATCGATGTCCGGCATCGTGACGCGGGCACGGTTGAGAAAGCGGCTGAACAAGAGGCCGTGCTTTATCGGGTCGAGATTTGTAATGCCGAGGCAATACGTGACTATTGAACCGGCGGCCGACCCGCGACCGGGTCCAACGCGGATTTTCTCGTCACGGGCGTACTGGACCATATCAGCCACAATGAGGAAGTAGCCCGAGAAGCCCATGTCCTCGATCACACCGAGTTCGCGGCGAATCCGCTCCCGATGTTCGTCCGTCGGGTGCGGGTAGCGCATGTTGAATCCCCTGCTGCACTCCCGTTTGAGGCGCTCGTGGGCCGTCTCTGCGGGCCCCAGATCGGGGTACTCAGGGAAGAAGTACTCCCCGTCCTCCATGGGGAGTCGGGCGTCGCACTTGCCCAAGACCTCCATGGTGTTTTGCGCCGCCTCCGGAAACTCAGGCAGGAGATCCACCATCTCTTGGGCGCTTTTGACGTGGAGGCTCTCGTGGGCGTATTTCCCGGCCTCCTCCGAGTCGAAATACACCGGGTCTCCCGGATTGCTCACCGACAAGCAGGTTTTCACCTTCTGCGTCCAGTAGTCATCCGGCTTAGAATAATGACAATCGTTCGCCGTGACGACCGGAATGTCGTACTCATCGGAAAGCCACTGGACGACCTGGGTCACCATTTCTTCCTCCTCGATTCCGTGGCGGTGGGCTTCCAGATAGAAATCCTCGCCGAAGAGCCCCAAATACGTTTCCGTGACGTCGGCAATCTTCTCTTTCCGCTCCCGCGTCGACAGCAGGCTAAACCGCCCGTTACCGAGCGCGATTTGAGGGATGATGCCCTGGAGGCAACTGGACGTTGCGATGAGGCCTTCCGCGTGCTCCTCGAGCTTGTCGAAGTCGATGAGGGGCCTGCGGTAAAAGCCCTCGCCCGAGGCCCAGCTCATCAAGGCCATCAAATTCTTCAGGCCCGTTTGGCTCTTGGCGAGGAGGATTTGATGGTAGCTGGTATTGAGGATATCGTCTTCGTGATCTGAGCGGGCGGCGGCGCCCTTCTCGCGGAGGCGAGCGATCTGATCTCGATCTTCGACCAAGTACCCCTCAGTACCTAAAATCGGGGTGATGTTTTGCTCTTCGCAGGCCTTCTGGAAATCGGGCCATGCGTAGCAAATCCCGTGGTCGGTAATGGCGGCACCACTCATGCCCAACTGGTCGACTCGCCGGGCAAGGTCTATCGGTTTTTGTGCTCCGTCGAAGAAGCTAGCGGAAGTGTGGTTATGCAGGTGCGTGTATTGGGGCATTATGGGGGTTGAATCCTATGAAAGGTGACTTTGGACGACTGGACCTTCAGCTCTACCTGAATCGGCCCATCGTAGCGGCGGACCCACGCCTCTCGACCGATGGAAATCGCCATCCGCTTTACCATCCCTGGAGCGTAGACTCGGTGGGTCGGGGAACCGGGACGGGCGTCCTCCCCGACATGACGATCAATGATTTCTTGGACTTTGCGCCGGGTCTCTGGCCGCTTCAGCAAGAAGTTATTGGCGACAGTCTCGACCGCGGTACTCGGCATGTTGGTAGGTTCTTCCCGGCCTGTTCGGCGCAGAAATGCACGCCGAAAGGGCTCGAAGAGAAGGGCTCGAAGATCTTCGTAAAGGCGTTGAGCGTCCACTCTAACCATTCTAGAGCCGCTCATAGTCGGGTGCCCCACGGAGCAGGGCCGACGGTCTTCCGTGTCGTCTCGGGGCGCTCGGCGCGGACGTCAATATTGCTCTCGGTCACGACCAGTCGGATCTCATCGATCTTGT
>CAZTDC010000671.1:0-1878 GCA_964612165.1 uncultured Salinivenus sp. | reverse complement strand
CCGAACAGCCTGCGGCGTGGATTAGCGGCTTCTTTGGAAGCGGGAAGTCTCACCTGGTGAAGATGCTCCGCTATCTGTGGGTCGACTACGAATTTCCGGATGGGGCGACGGCCCGGGGATTGGCGAACCTCTCGACGGAGGTGGAGGACCTCCTGACCGAACTATCCACGCAGGCACGGCGCCTAAATGGCCTGCATGCGGTGTCCGGAACGTTGGGCTCTGGCGCCAAAGGGAGCGTCCGTCTCGCCCTCCTCGGACTGATCTTCAAGTCTGTTGGGCTACCGGAGAAGTACCCCCTGGCGCAGTTTGTGCTCTGGCTCCAGCAGGAAGGGATCTACGAGGAGATGCGTGAGCGGGTAGAGGCTGACAGCAGGAAGGACTGGGGTTATGAGCTGCGGAATCTCACGAAGTCTACCCCCCTCGCCAAGCATCTTCTGGACCTGAAACCGAGCCTCGGGAACGATCCCTCGGATGTCCATCAACTGCTGAAACGAGAGCACCCGAACGTTGAGGATATTACTCTCGATGAAATGGTGGAGGCCGTTCATGGGGCCCTGGCCGAAGATGGGGAGTTGCCCTGCACGCTCGTGGCGCTCGACGAGATCCAGCAGTTCATCGGGGACGACTCGCAGAAGACCTACGACATCCAGGAAGTGACGCAGGCCTGCTGTTCGGAGTTCGGTGGGCGCCTCATGTTTGTGGGGACGGGTCAGACCGCGCTCACGGGCACGCCCGAACTGGAAAAGCTCACGGGTCGGTACCGCATCCAGATACAGCTCTCCGACGCCGACGTGCAGGCGGTGACGCGCAAGACGGTGCTTAAGAAAAAGCCCTCGAAGCGCCCGGACGTAGAAGACGTGCTCACGCGTCACAGTGGTGAGATTTCCCGGCACCTCTCGGGAACAGAGTTTGAAGCGAAGCCCGAAGACGAGGAGCACCTCGTGGACGACTATCCTCTTCTTCCGACGCGGCGCCGTTTCTGGGAACGGGTTCTTCGGGCCGTTGATGAGGCCGGGACGAAGAGTCAGCTCCGCACCCAGCTTAAGCTTGTCGACGAAGCGGTAAAGCAAACCGCAGAGGAGCCGCTCGGGACGGTGGTGGCCGGGGACTTCATCTACGAGGACCTTCGCTCGGAGCTGCTCCAGAGTGGCGTCCTTCCACAGGACATCGACACGCGAATTGAGGAAGTGCGCGCCAACGCAGAGGATGACGTGGGCGCCCGGCTCTGCGCCCTGGCGTTTCTCATTGGCAAGCTGCCCCGCGAGGAGGGGGCCGACACGGGCCTCCGAGCCACGCCGGAGACCTTCGCAGACCTGCTGGTGATGGATCTCAAAGCGGGGAGCGGCACGCTCCGGACCCAGGTGGAAGAGCGACTCGACCGACTCGTTGAAAAAGGCGTGCTCATGCAGGTGGAGGGCGAGTACCGCATGCAGACCCAGGAGAGCCAGGAGTGGATGAACGAGTTTCGCGAGCGGCACACGGGCATCACGAAGAAGCGCGACCAACTGGCGGCCCACCGGAGCGATGCACTCCGCGAGGCAGCGAACGATGCCCTTGACGAGGTTCAAAAGATCAAGCACGGCGACAGCAACGAGCGGCGAGAGATCAGCGTCCACTTCTCGAAGGAGAAACCCACGCCCAGCGGCGAGTCGATTCCCGTCTGGGTTCGAGACGAGTGGCGCGATACTGCCTCTTCCGTGGAGGCCGAAGCGCGGGAAGAGGGGACGGATAGTCCCATGATCTTCGTCTTTCTCCCCAAGCGGAGCGCCGATCAACTGGACGATGCGATTGCCACCGAGCGAGCCGCGAAAGCGACGATCGAGGTTCGTGGGCGGACCACGACCCAGGAGGGCGAGGAAGCGCGCCAGGCCATGATTA
>CAZTDC010000670.1:0-1883 GCA_964612165.1 uncultured Salinivenus sp. | reverse complement strand
GGTCGAAGAAATCGAGGATCGCACCGGTCGGGTGTTCCCAGTCGTGCTCGAAGGTCAACCCGTACGTTCGATGCGCACCTCCCTGGCCGGGCCCTTCAAAGGCGTAGACCTCGTAGTCGTGGTCGGCGAAGTGACGCCACAGCGCGTACCAGCATTCGATGAACGAGTCCAGTCCCCCGTGAGCGACGATTGTACCCTTGGTGCGGCCGTCCGGCTCGAAATGCAAAACCGGAAGCTGACCGTCAGCATACGGAACCGTGTAGCGCTCGTAGGGCTCTTCTCGAAACGCCCGCTCGAAGGTCTGACGAAACGATGTGTACAGCGCCGGTTTTCGGTCGTCGTCCGGCAGCGTTAGAAACTCGGCGGCCCGGTAGTAAAAGGCCGCATTCTTCAACCGCCCCTTCCGCTCGGCCTCTTCAGCCTGTTCGGCAAAGACAGTGGGATAATCCTCGAAGCCCCCAATGGCCTCGCCGGCCCGCCGCAGGTCCTCCTCGCGACAATACCCGAGGGAATACCAGCGGTTGATCTGGAAATTGGTGATCTCATCGGAATGAAAATCGAGGTAGCCTACGGGCAAATCCATGACGAGGCCCGGACAATCATTGGGGAACGGGTCTCACGACCTAGAGACGGACGCCAGAAGTACCCGGTCGGCTTCGAGGTCAAACGACGCATCGTCGTCGGGAACCACGATTGGATGGCGCCTCAAGGCTCGTACCCAAGCGGACGCTTTACGACGATTCGGTCAGAAGTTCGCCCTGCGTGTCCACCACGCGGAAGGAGAGGGGGGGGAGATCTTCGTCCGTCTCAAGGTGCACCCGAACGAGATGGTCCATGAACCAGCGCGTGGGATAGGTCGGCACGGGCCGCTGCAAGAAGGCCGCCGTGAACGGGTGCACGCGAAGCGTGACGGAGCGGTGCTGGTCTCGATGCTCGGTGATCCACTGCTCGACCGCCTCCACGAACTCGTCCGGAGAGGCCGTCGCCGCGGGGGTATGTAAGGGGGTCTCCGCCGACGCTTCCCCGTCGCCCGACGGAGCCCGGGGCTCTTCCTGTTCAGCCGACGCCTCCTGCGACTCTTCTCGAGCCTGCTCCACCTGCCGCTCGAGATGACGAATTTTTTCGCGCAGATGCTCGGCTTCGGCCGCCTTCGCGTCCGCATCGTCGTCCTCTTGCTCTTCCTTCAAACGCTCGACCTCTTCCTCGCGCTTCTCCACCTCCTGCTCGAGACGCTGAATCTTGCGCTCAGCCCGGCGGAGCTTGTCGGAATCGCCGCCGTCATCCTCGTCGGGCGAGGCCGCCCCGTTGGCCGAGGAGAAGGTCGTCGTGATGCTCGGGCGCAGCCGCTGCCGGGTGATCTCCACAAGGCCGAAGTCGCTCATGGGAAGCACCTTCGTGACCGCCCGGTCGTCCGAGAAGCCCTTCTTGAGCTCGTCGTAGACCTTCTTCTTGTCCTTCTCGTTGCGCAGGTCGATGAAGTCGACGACAATGATGCCGCCCAGATCGCGCAGCCGGATCTGGCGGGAAATGACACGAGCGGCCTCTAGGTTCACGTTCAGTGAGTTCTCGGCCTGCGACTTGCCCTTCCCCGAGCGCCCCGAGTTCACGTCGATGACGTGCATTGCCTCGGTCTGCTCGATGAAGAGGTAGCCGCCGGACGGCAACTCCACGCGGTCCTTGAAGGCGCGATCGGCCCCTTGCTGAATACCGGCGGCCTCGAACACCGGCTCGTCGCCCTCATGGAGCTCGATGCGGTCGACCACGCTCGGCGCCACGGCCTTCACGTAGCTCCGAATGCTGTGGAAGAGGTTCTCGTGGTCGACGAGGATGCGGTCGTACTCCTCCGAGAACTGATCGCGGATGATGGAGGAGGCCATGTCCAC
>CAZTDC010000669.1:0-1884 GCA_964612165.1 uncultured Salinivenus sp. | reverse complement strand
CGATCGGCCACGTCCTTCGTCGTCATGTTCTCGTGGAGGTACTGGTTCGGAATGAGCTGATCGCCCGCCCCAAAGAGGACGAGCGTGGGGACATCAATCTCCCCGAGCCGGCCCCGAACGTCGCCCTCCAGCATCCCCGCCACCGAGCGCGCGTTCGCTTTCGCGTACGCTGCAAAGTCGTCGCGCTCGCTGAGGGCGTGTCGCTGCTCGATGAGCCAGGCATACTCGTCGCTCCAGTTCGCGAAGTTCAGCGCCACATTCTGCTGCACCTGATCGTCGGTCGAGTTGATAATGCCCTCGGCGGTGGTCGCGTCTTTCAACGCCGCGGCTTCCTTCGAAGAGAACTGCTCGATGCCGGCGGGCGAGACGAGGGCCAGGCGGCGCACCCGCTCCGGCGCCTCCAGCGCGAGGGTGAGGGCCACCTGCCCGCCCATCGACACGGCGACGACCGTCACCTTCTCGAGACCCCGTTCGTCGAGGAAGCCGGTGACGACGTCCGTGAAGAAGGACATGGTGGCGGGCACGTCCTCTTTGCCCGACAGGCCGTAGCCCGGCAGGTCGAGCGCCAGCACGCGGTGCCCGTCCTCAAACGCCTCCATCGTCTTGCGCCAGAGGGACAGGTTGGAGCCCAGGCCGTGCACGAAGAGGAGGGGTGACCCGCTCCCCCGGTCCACGAACGCAATCGTGCGCTCGTCCACCGTCGTGGTCTGCACGTCGTCGGGGTAGTGCGGGAGGGTGTCCTGGGCCGCAGCGGGAGTAGAAGACATAAGCAGAAGGAGGCTGAGAAGAAAAACCATTGGACAGGGAGGAATCAACAGACAGCAGCGAGCGAGGGGGCTGGGATCGGGCCCAGCGGGCAGCACAGCGCACGGGCCGCCGCCAGGACACTCATTGCGCCAAGAAGGCTCGAATGGGATCGATCTGTTCGGGCACGTTCAGCGCCGGCGCGTGTCCACAGCCCAACTCGACGGTGTCGGCGTCGGGCTGGTGGGATAACATTCGCTCGTAGGGCCCCTTCGGAAGAATGCCGGAATCGCGGCCGCGGAGAATCAGAAGGTCCGCGTCGATGGCGGCCCAGACGTCCCACGGATCCGGCCCGGTCTCGTACTCGTCCCCGAACAGTTGGAGAATGTCGGGATCGTAGGCCCGGGTAATTTTCCCGTCGGCGGTACGGCACGCCGAAGTGAGCGTGAACCGCTGCCACTCCTCGTCGCTCATGGCGCTAAACCGCTCCTCGTAGATCTCCCGGTTGTAGGCCTCCAGCTCCGTCACCGTGTCGCGAACCGGCGGGTCGCCCACGTACGTCACGATCCGCTCCAGCGCCTCCTCCGTCGCATCGTTCGCCGGGTCGGGACTCACGTCATTCACGACGAGATGCGTGATGCGGTCGGCCATCGGCCCGCCTGCGAGCATGATGCCGAGGCTGCCCCCCATCGACGTGCCCACCCAGCGCACGGTGCCGAGCCCAAGTGCATCGCAGAACGCCTCGAGAAGGTCGGCCATTGCCCCGCGCGTGTAGGCGGCTGTCCCGTCGGGCCATTCGCTCCACCCCCGGCCCGGCAGATCGGGGCAGAGCACGCGGTACTCGTCCGCAAGCGCGGTGGCCAGCGGATCGAAGTCGCGCCCGACCCGCGACAACCCGTGGACGCAGACGACCGGCGGCGCGTCCGGATCGCCCCACGCGGAGTAATGAATCTCGCGTTCGTTTACGGTGATGAAGTGATCGGATCGAGGCATGTCTGACCGTCGTGTCAACGTGAGCGTGGAAGCGGCTGGCAAGTGCGAGTCTTCCAGCGAATGGAGTAGCTTCTCGTCACTCGTAGGTATGGGTGTAGCCCCCATCCCAGAGCAGATCGGCGCCGTTGAGCACCTGCGAATGGTGGG
>CAZTDC010000668.1:0-1884 GCA_964612165.1 uncultured Salinivenus sp. | reverse complement strand
CCCGCCCGTCCTCGCCGGTGAGGATGTGGCGGCCGAGCTCGGGGAACGACACCAGGGCGTGAGGCTCCGCGTCGCGGGACTTTTCCGCGGGTCCAGGCAGGACGTAAAGCCGGCCCCGACCGGTCCTCCGGTCCCTGAGCACGCGAACGAGGACTTTCTCCTCCTCGGACTTAAGCGACGCGAGGAGCACGAACCGATTTTCCTCCGGGTTTTCCAAATTGCCGTCCTGAGGCCTGTCGCCTCGGCGGCCAGCCTCCCTGTCGGGGGCAGCTGCGGGAGAATCCGCCGCAAGCACCGTCGGGCGGACCTGCGGGCCAGGGTCACAAGGCTCGACCGGAACTACGGGCGCCTCTTCTTCTCGGGCTTCAGGTGCGCCCTGGCCAAAGAGCTTGCCCACAAACTCATCCACCCGCGGATCGGGCTCGCGCCGCCTCTCCTCCTCCAGCCGGTCGTAGAAGCCCCGAAGAAACGATGCGTAGAGGGCGGCGCCGGGATCCTCCTCCACCAGCCGCTCTGCGCGCGCCTGCTCCTGCCCCGTCATCGCCTCGGGGCGGCGGATAAGCTTTTCGATACGTCGCTCCTCACTGGGGGTCACGGGGGCGTTCAGTTCGATCTGGAACGGCACAACGGCAGGAGTTCCTGCAGAGCAAGGCTCACTCGTAGAGCATGACCTTACGGAGAATAGGCGGCTGCGCCCAGCGCCAGGGACGAGTTCCTGGCGTTAGAAATCAGCTCTCGGCGGCGAGCATGTGCTGTCAGTCGCTCTGTGCAGGTGCTCGTGTGTTTGTTACCGAATGGCCTCTCTTTGCCGAGTGACCACTTTGTACCAAGTGGCCTCTTTTTCATTCCGCGTTTTTTGCTATTCCTCCCCACCGCGGCCTCCTGCTGACAACCCTCCCGGTAAAGATGCGTCGAAGCGCCACCCGTGCTCCCCTGGCGGGCCGCTGCACTGGCGGCCCGTGGGCCGATTGGAACCATCTTGTCAGGCCCACCTGCTGGGCCCATCCTCTGGCCTTGCCCACTTTACAAGGAGCTGCCACTTTTAGGGAGCTGTCCACTTTGGGGAGAACTAGACGACTTCCTCAAGCCTGTTGACCAGCTTCTCGCGGGCCTGCCGCTCCAGGTATTCAAACATAGGTCGGTGCTCCTCCCGGTACTCGTCCTTCCCGAGCAGGAGGTGTCCCGAAAGCGCCTCGTAGTGAGTCATCTCCGGATCGCCCGGGGGCACAAACCGCGCCTCCAGTCGGTCGCGAAGCGCCCGGAAGTAGGCCACGTACGTCTCCTCCGTCAACTTGTCCTGCCCGACATACGTCTCGCGCTTTTCGGCCCGGAGGGCCCTCAAGGTCTCGTCGATGTAACGCTTCGCTTCGCCGGGGCGCAGAAGGGGCTCCTCTGGGCTCACGCTCGTCCCGGTGTGCTCGGTTACCGCCTGGACCCGAACGCGGGCCGAGCGCATCGCCTGCGCGAGCCGGGTCAGCGGGTAGGCTGCCTCGTAGGCCGGATGCTCCCGAAGTGCCGAGAGGGCCCTCTCCAGCAGGTCGCCGGTCGAACCCGCCTCGGCGACCGCGCCGGTCAGATGGGCCTCCAGCACCTGTAGAGGCATCGGGCGCCCGGGCCGCTGTTGATCTCCAGGCCGTTGGCGATCCCGGTCGGCTGGCTCCCCCGCCCGCGAGGCACTTTTCTCGCCTGTAAGCTCGACCCACTGGACCGCTCCCCTATGGCGAAGGCACGCGTCTTCACGCCGGCCGACGGCACGCTTCAGCGCGCGGATCTGGTTGGAAAGCGACCGGTCAGCCGCCCGGTATGCCTCAAACAACCAGTCGGTGACGGCGCTCTGGACCAAGCGGCGGAGGTCTCTTTCGACATCTGTCTTCTCATCATCTG
>CAZTDC010000667.1:0-1890 GCA_964612165.1 uncultured Salinivenus sp. | reverse complement strand
ACACCACGTCAATGATGACCTCCAATCCCGCGTCGTGGAGGGCCCGCACCACCATCTTAAAGTCGCGCACGGCGGACTGTGGCCCGTTCGAAGCGTACTCCGGTTCTGGGGCAAAGTACGCCAGCGTGTTGTAGCCCCAATACTCACGGAGGCCCTTGTCGAGAAGCTCGCGGCGATGAAGCTTGGCGTGCACCGGCAACAACTGGACCGTGGTAACGCCGAGCTTCTTCAGGTGCTCGATAACGGGCTCAGACGCCATGCCGAGATAGGTCCCCCGCTGGGGCTCGGGCACCTCGGGATGCCGCTGGGTCATGCCTTTGACATGGGCCTCGTAGATAATGGTATCCTCCCACGGAATCTCGGGGGACTGGTCGTTGCCCCAGGCAAAGGTTTCCTCGACCACCGCGGCAAGGGGGGCGTACGGCGCGCTGTCGGTGTCGTCAAACGATAGATCTTTTTCCTCGTCCGCGTGAAGGTCATAGCCAAACAGGCTGTCGTCCCAGCGCAGGGGACGGCCAATCGCCTTTGCGTAAGGGTCGAGCAGCACCTTGTTGGGATTGAAGCGGTGGCCGTTGGCCGGCTCGTAGGGCCCATACACCCGGTAGCCGTACAGCTGGCCGGGTCGCAGATTGACCACGTAGCCGTGCCAGATGGGCCCGGTGCGCTCCGGGAGCTCGAAGACAGCGGACGGTTCCTCGTCCTCGGCGTCACTGAAGAGCAGCAGCTCCACCTTCTCGGCGTGGGCACTGTGCAGAGCAAAGTTGACCCCAATGCCATCCCATGTGGCGCCACGGGGATACGGATTGCCGGGACGAATGTGAACGCCCTTCTGGGCCTGACGAGGATCTGAGGAGGACGACATCTCGGATGGATCCATGAATGTAGACATAACCGTTGCTGGGAAGCTATCCCAAAGAAAACGTGAAGGGTCCGGCAATCGCAATCGATTGGTTGAGGCTTTGCAGGAAGTGGAAATCACAAGTCGGGATGCTCCTGCTCGACGAGGGCCTGTTCGCTGCAGGGCCGAGAGGACGGCCCACTCGCTTCCCAAGATCAATCCTCACGGGCTTCAGCACCAAGGAGAAGACACGCCATCCCTCTGGAGAAATAGATGAGGTCTTTGGGATTTTTGCTACCTAGTGCGTAGCGTGTAGACGCGCACGACCCCTCGAACGCTTCCACGTGCTTTTCGGACTCGACGTCCCCTCTCTCGTATATGCCCAACTCGAATTCGTCCCCTGCCCCCGACCGCAGCAACACGATGCCCAAGTCGTGGTCTCGTGTCGTCATCACGACCGTGAGCCCGACGGTCGACGACGGGCGATGGCCCGTCAAGCGGGCGGAGGGAGAGGGTGTGACGGTGACCGCCGGCGTCATCGTGGACAGCCACGAAGCGCTCTCGGTCGAACTTGTGTACCGACACGAGGACGAAGACACCCAGCACGTGGTGCGGATGTCCGCCACCGGCAACGACGAATACGAAGGCACCTTCGACGTCACGGAGGTCGGGCGCTACCTGTACCGCGTACGGGCCTGGGTCAACCGCTTCGCCACCTGGCAGGACCAGTTTCGGCGGCGCGTGGAAGGGGGCGAGTCGCAGGCCGAGATCGAAAGCGAACTGCAAGCGGGCGCCGACCTGCTGGAGGAGGCCGCCGAAAATGCCCCCGACGACGACCAGGAGCTTTTGGAGGCCCACATTGAAGCGTTTGAGAACGGCAACGAGCAGGCCGCCCTCGGCGACGAGATTGCGGAGCTGGTTCGCCGCTACGCGCCGCACGACCAGCAGACGACCAGCGCCACCTACGAGGTGCTCGTCGATCCGGAGCTGGCCCGAAATGCGGCCTGGTACGAGTTTTTTCCGCGCTCGGCGCGGGACGACGATGAGCACGC
>CAZTDC010000666.1:0-1893 GCA_964612165.1 uncultured Salinivenus sp. | reverse complement strand
CCGAACTCCGCATTCTCGTCGATTCTTTTTGGGAGGGTCGCACGTCAGTGGAGCTTGTCGTGGAAGGGTCCAGTGCGGAGCTGAAGGGGTTTTTCAACGGAGATCGGCCGTGCCGCCAACCTCTTGCGGACGGCCGTCACAACAACGCTCATAGTCGCCAACACGCCCCCTATGCCTGACTCAAATCTACCCGAGACCGAGCACCTCGAAGTCGACAAGGCGGCCTACCAGCAGCTCACCCGACAGGCGATCGATGAGGTTTTTCGTTGCCTCCTCGCAACCGAAGTCCCATCGGAGCTCACCACGGAGAAAGTGCGGAACCGAGTTCGCGTTTTCGCCGCGTGCAGTACCGAGCCATGGGTCCGGGCGACAGGCGCAATTCAGCACAGGCCCGGCGCCCAACGCGCTTCTTCCGGTGTCCTCCATACCGAGTACTATCGCATAATCCGAACGCTGCGTGACCACTTAATCGGCACGCTTCTGAGCGAGGAAAGAGAGGTATGGGAGGAGGCCCGAAAGCGAATGATAACCCAAGCAGAGTACGCCATATTCCGCGTCACTGAGTCCACCGTCCACCTTCGTCGTCTTACGCCGAATCGTCAATATCAACGCTATGCATAAACCATCACTGGCAGACGTGTCCCCGCCCGGGGGACTTGACGACGATGCCGATCACGTCGGCCGAGAAAAGAAAATCACCAACTCGACGATTGCCCGACTGCTTCGATCCGCACGGCGGATTGTGGAGGAGAGAACCTGGGGCGGCGGGATGATCTGGTACCCAAGCGAACTGCTTCGTCGAATCTCTCCGTCGGAGCTGGCGAACCACGTATTTCCCGACCTCGGGACATCCGCCGCACAGATCTGTGCCCGAAGCATCGGCGACTACACCGGAAAGCCGCTCACCGAAGACGAGGCCCGCAGCTGGCTCGCAAATGAGATCGGGAAGCGCCTGGATAGGTATGTCCTCGGCGCCCGCGATAAGATCAGTAAAGTTCGACTGATCGTGACCAAAAGCGAGATCGAGATCTGCGCCCTACGCCCCGACAGGACCCGAAAGACCGTCGGTCCCGCTCCTTGGACCATACGACTGTGACCGGCTCGCCAGTGGTTACGGTAGACGTCCAGCGCCTGTACGAAGACCTCTACTCTCTTCTCTACGATCCATTCCGTAGCGCATTTCTAAACCGGGAACGGAGAGGAGACCCCATCAAGCCGAGCTCGTCGATCGAGTCGGTCACACACCTCTTCCTTTTCGACCTGCCGGAAACGCGCCGCGAGATCCAGAAGATCGTCGACGAGCACGCGATCGAGGACCGCACGCTCTGCTCTCGGCCCTACAACGTCTACGCCCCGGAGCTGCTGAAAAGTCTCGTCCACGACATCGGCCGGGAGGCGTGGGCGCGTCGCTACGACGGCCGGGTCCAAATAGAACTGAAGGTCCAATCATCACGAGTCTCCCTTCACCAGATTCTACCCCCCTAATGCCACAGTATACGCACCTGCACAACCACACCTCCGCATCATTTTTCGACGGTGCACAAAAACCGATAGACCTTGCCCGGCGAGTCGACCAGTTGGGCATGAACGGCGCCGCCATCACCGATCACGGCGTCTGTTACGGCTGGCCCGATTTCCAAAAGGCCTGCGATGAGGTAGGGATCCGAGCTGCGCTTGGCACGGAATCATACTTGGTCGAGGATCGCGATGAGATTACCCGACTCCGAGAAAAGGGCAGCGCCGCCCGCACCGAAAGGGAGGAGGACATCCTCCGGACGAGTTACCACCAAGTTCTCCTCGCCAAAAGCCAGACGGGCCTGAAAAACCTCATGGCCTTGATGAGCTGGGCCGCCGGCGAAGGGTTCTACCGCAACCCACTCATCGACTTCGGCA
>CAZTDC010000665.1:0-1901 GCA_964612165.1 uncultured Salinivenus sp. | reverse complement strand
CCGATCCGGTCTGATTGGTGTTTTCAACGAGGGAGCGAAGCGCCTCAACGTCCGGCTGTTCGTCTGCGGGGTCGTGTCCCTCTCCCTCCTCAGCGTCGAGGAGAAGGGGCGCTCGCTCGAACCGTTCCCGGTAAGACGGCTCCTGCCGAGCATCCTGGGACGACGCATCAGACTGGACGTTGGGAGTCTCGTCACTCATAATGGCACGCTACTGTGGGACATCTTGCGATCATACCGATACGTGAATACGTTTGGAGAGACCGTCTCCTGCTTGCGGCTGCACACGGTCCCCCGCTTGCGCGGTATACGTACGTTCTCACGGATCGGTTGGGCGTTACCTACTCGGTAAGCGAGTATCATCCTCGCAACCGAGAACCCGTCGGAGTCGAGCGACCGACGCTCTGAGTAACGCTGCACCGACATCGCGGTGCCGGGGGAAGAGCGCCGTAAGTACATCAGCGCCTACGGTCCCCCGTGCGACATCGGCGTCACAACGGCCCGTGGTATCGAACACGACCCGGGAGGAGTTCCCCACGTTTGCTCTACAACATGAAGAAAGGAGTATTCTTCGAAAGAATCAATTCGAAGAGCCGAATGACCCGGCTCCATCGGAGGAATCTTGTACGGTATTTTGGAGGAGATGAAGCATTGCCTCGGCGGTGTCCCCGTCCAGTTGACCGCCGCGGACGGCGGTGCGGGTCATTTCGGTGGAGAGGGCCGCGTAAAGCGGGACGAGGTGGGGCGCCTCCTCCTGCAGGGCCTTGAGGTGGGCCTCGACGGTGGCGGCGTCGCCCCGCGCCACCGGGCCAGTGAGGGCCTGCTCGGGGGAGGCACTCTCCAGGTTTTCCAAGGTCTGTTGCACGAGGGGCCCCACCAGATTGGCCGCCGATTCCTCTTGGTCGTCGAGAGTAGCGGCGGAAAAGATTTCCTCCACAACTGCCATGAGGGCCACCAGCCCGTTGGAGGCCAGGGCGGCGGCGCAGTGGTAGAGGGCTTTGTTTCGACGAGTCAGGACCACCGGTCGGGCACCCAGGGCTCGGGCCAGCGCCGTTCCGGCCGAAACGGCCGCGTCGCTGCCCTCGACGCCAACCACGATGTCCGCGAACGCGTCGGGCGGGGTGTCCAATGTGAACGTCTGGAGGGGATGGAAGCTGAGCGTCGGAGCCCCTTCGCGGGCGAGCGGGGCGAGTGCCTCCGCCGTTCGGGCCCCGGACGTGTGGGCCACGACGGTGCGGGCCCACGGGTGATCGACACCGGCCAGCGCCTCGGCGACGGGCGGGATCTGGTCGTCGGGGACGCACAGCAGCACCAGGCGCACGGGGTCCGGAAGCGCGGTCCACTCGTCGGACGCCACCGATGCCCCGACCGTGTCGGCGAGTGCGCGTGCGGAGGCGGGCGTTCGGCTGAGGATGGCGCGGACGGGGTACCCGCGGAGGGCGAGCCGGCGGGCCAGGGCCGTGCCCAGTGCGCCGGCCCCCACGACCGCCACCGGAGAGGCGTTCTCGACTGCCGTATTGTCGTCCATAGCCGGGGGAAGAGCCAACTGAAAAACGCAATCGTGCGGAGCACCCGTCCATCCGGAATCTGGATGAAAGGATAGGAGCCGCACGGCAGAACGTCTATCCCACCCCTGCCGGAGCGGACGTGCCCTCGGAAGCGTGCCTAAGGTCTTCGATCAATTTCGTTGCTCGAAGGGAAAAGGGGCGCGGAGCTTCACGAAACCGTTGCTCTGTGATCACCGAGTCATTGATAAAGCCCCGAAGAGCCACCTATCTTATAAAAGATCGTCAGAGCCGATCCTTTCCCGCCCTCCTCGTCTCAAGACTCACTCGTGCTGTGCAGACCAAATACATCTTCGTCACCGGTGGCGTGACCTCCTCCCTGGGTAAGGGCATCTTCAG
>CAZTDC010000664.1:0-1907 GCA_964612165.1 uncultured Salinivenus sp. | reverse complement strand
TGCACAAGCGAGAGGGGGCATGGGGGCGTGGGAGTGAGCGGTTCTAGACGGTCAAAGCCGGAAGAGATCGCCCGGAACTAAGATGCAATCGCCCTGGAACCGAGATGACCGGTCCGTGAATAAGGCCCCTACTCAGTGGCCACACATTGGCCCAGCTCTGTTGGGGGAATGTAATCCGTATACTCGTGAACTGGTGATACTTCGCGTTGGGGCGGCGCGACCACAGGAAACGGAGCAAATCCCCAAACGGTATGCTGGGAACGAACGCGCTATTTCAGTCGAGCCGAACGGATGTACCGACACGTTTCCCTGCTCCTCCTTTTTCTGATCGGATTTGGGGGCGGCTCGCGTCCCGTTTGCGCGCAGACGGGGACGTCGAAAATGGTTCCCGATGTTCAGGTGGACACCCGTTCTGATTCGCTTCGGACGGTTTCCTTCCCTGAGGCGCTGCGTCTCTTTCGCCAGCACAACCTCACGCTTCGTCGGGGGCGGGCGGCGGTCCGCGAGGCCAAAGCGCAGCGCCGACGGGCCCGTGGGTACCCGAATCCGCATCTTCAGGTCACGCACGAGCCGCTCCGCCGAGGCGAGCAGCAGATCTCGGAGACGTATTTCAACCTCAGTCAGCCGATCGAGTGGCGCGGACGTGGGGCGCGTCTCGACGCCGCCCAGCACGAGATCGACGCCGCTCGCGCCCGGGTTCGGGCCGACAGTGCCCGGCAGGCCCTGCGGGTCGCGGAGGTCTACCTGGAGGCTGCGGCCGCCGAGCAGCGACTGGAGCGGCTGCGCCAGGTTGTGGAGGTCTTTCGGCAAGCCGATTCCAGTTTCGGGGAGCGGGAGGCGGCGGGTGAGGCGTCGGGGTATGCTCGTCGCCGCGTCCGGCTGGAGCGGGTCCGCTACGAGCAGCGCCTGGCCACGGCCCGCCTCGACGCGCACGATGCTCGGCAGCGCCTCGCCCTCTTGATTCAGCCCAGCGGACCCAAGCAGGTGCGCGCCAGTTCCCTTCCGGAGGGCCGTCCGCCCACCATTCAACAAGAAACAGCCCTTCGCACGGCCCGGCGCCAGCGCCCGGAATTGAACCGGTGGTCCGCTACGGTCGAGGCGCGGCGGGATGCCCGGACGGCCGCCCGGCGCGACGGGTGGCCCGAGCCAACCGTCACGGCTGGCTACAAGCGGCAATCGGACGGCTTCGAGGGAGCATTTTTGGGACTCGATCTCCCGCTCCCATTTTTTGACCGCAATCGGGGCACCGCCGACGCCGAGGCGGCCCGCCTCGATGCCGCCCAGACGGAGCAACAGCTCGCCCGCCAGGAGGTTGAGAACGAGGTTCGCCGTGCCCACCGGGCGTACGTCACTGCTCGTCGCCAGTCGCGTCGGGTGGGGAGCGGCCTGCTCACTGGTTTCGATGATCTGCTTCGCAGTGCGAGGGTGGGATACGAGGAAGGCGACCGGTCTCTGACCGAGCTCCTCGACGCCGCCGATGCCTACCGCGACGCCCAACTGCGGCAACTCCGACTTCGTCGCGACCTCTGGACGCGCTACTTCACGCTCCTGCACGCCATGGGGCGCCCCCTGGAACTGCCATAGACCGTTTTTGCCCTGCTCATTTGCTCCCCTGATTTCGCATGAACACGTCGATGAACCGACTCTGCACCGTCGCCCTCGCTCTCGTTCTCACCGTATCGCTCACGGCGTGTGGCGGCGACGCGTCCAGTTCGAATGCTCAGAGCAGCGAGGCGCACACGCACGAGGACGGCTCTACCCACAGCCACGGAGACAGCACGCACACCCATGCGGATACGTCGAAGACGCGTCTCGACACCTCTGGGATGACGAACACGGCCGACTCGACTATGGGGCGTGGCCAGGACGGTGATGATCACGCTCATGGCGACAGCACCCATTCCCAC
>CAZTDC010000663.1:0-1911 GCA_964612165.1 uncultured Salinivenus sp. | reverse complement strand
AGACGGGACCGTCCATCGGTCGAGAAACAAAAGTTTGAAGAACAAGGCGACAGGCCGAAGATACCCGTCAGACCCAGACCTTGAAAGGGGTGGTTTCATTAACCATTTCGGAGGATTACTTCAGCTCCGCTGGGGGACTGGTCTTGAGCTGGCCGGAAAAGAGTAGAGAAAATGTTCTCATCGATCTGAGAGACTACACCACCCAGATCTATACGCACGTCCTTCAGGACGCGGGAGCAGGGAGGCGGGACCCATTTGAGACCATGGAATAAAGCAAGAGAGAGTGCCGACCGGGTGTCACAAAAACCACCCGTTCTGAAGCGAAATGAAATGGCGTTCCCCGCTCTGCCTGAGTGCCGGTGTAGAGGAAAGTAGCCGTTTCAAAACTCGTGGCAGAACGAGCCGTCTCAGAAGCCCCCCTCCGCAGCTCAAGTTTCTAAACGCGGTTGTCTGGGCAGTGCCCGGGCGGAATTGCGGCTAGACATCTCCAATCGCATTCATGGTCCATGCCAGGGCTGCGAGTGACGTTTCCCACTCGGGAAAGCAAGCCCAAGATCAGAAGAGCATTCCAGCCTTCAGGGCCTCTTACTTGGGGGGGTTCTCTGGCTGACTAGGAGTCCCATCGATTTCTTTCTCGCTCCCCTCCTTGGATCCATGTGGAAACTCGCCGCCGCCTCGCTCGCCAGTTTGGTTCTCGGAACGGGCCTCCTTCTTCAGGCCCACTCCTCCGCTGCCGCTGCGCCTAGTTCATCAAACGATCCTAGCTCATCAGACGACCCGTTGCGCCTGGGAGTGATCGGGATGGAGCACGGTCACGTCCACGGCTTTCTCCAGGCCCGTCCCTACCAGGGCATCGAACTCGTTGGCTTTGCCGAGTCCGACACCGCTCTCTCGGCGGAGATTGCCGAGCAATACGACCTTAGCCGCGACCGCCTGCACGACACCCCGAAGGCGATGCTCGAAGCAGAGTCCCTCGACGCCGTGGTGGTGTTCACCAGTACGTTCGACCACCGTCGGGTGGTGGAGACGACCGCCTCACATGGGGCGCACGTGATGGTCGAAAAGCCGTTGGCCGTCAACATGGAGCACGCCCGGGCCATCCAGAAGGCCGCCGAGACGCATGGCGTCCACGTGCTCGTCAACTACGAGACGACCTGGTACCCCAGCACCGAACGGGCCTTTGCTCTCGCCCGCGAGCAGGAACGGCTCGGTCCCCTCCGAAAGGTAGTCGTGCGAGACGGCCACTCCGGACCGAAGGAGATCGGGGTGGGCTCCGCGTTTCTAAGCTGGCTGACCGACCCGAAACTCAACGGCGACGGAGCCCTCATGGACTTCGGGTGCTACGGAGCGAACCTCGTGACGTGGCTGATGGAGGGGCAGCGCCCCCAGACGGTAACAGCCATCACCCAGCAGTTTAAATCGGATCCGGACTACGAGGGCGTAGACGACGAGGCCACGATCCTCCTGACGTATCCGGGCACCCAGGCAATCATCCAGGCCTCTTGGAACTGGCCCTACAGCCGGAAGGACTTGTCGATCTACGGACAGCGGGGCTATGTCCATGCCGACGATGCTACCCAACTGCGGGTCCGAGTCAAGGACGAGGAAGAGCGCCAACTTTCTATCGAGGAGGAGCCCTCCTTTTACGAGGCGGCCATTCCCTACTTCAAGAAGGTGGCTCAAGGCACCATTGAGCCGGACGGACTCTCCTCACTTGAGCTCAACATGACTGTGATGGAGATTCTGGATGCGGCCCGCCGCTCAGCGAAAACGGGCCGGACGGTGTCGCTACAATGACCTCTTTCCGGGTGGTCGATTTTTGGCTTCGGGGCTACATGCCTGGATGGCCCTTTCCGGATAGTCCTTCGTTGTTCACTCTTGAGGACCGCGCTAGAGCGGTTCTTCTCGGAC
>CAZTDC010000662.1:0-1919 GCA_964612165.1 uncultured Salinivenus sp. | reverse complement strand
TCCCACGCAAAGCGGGCATCTACGGATTGGGCGTTGTCGTAAGAGCCCGTCGTCAGCAGGTCGTGGTACGCCTGACGGGTGCGGTTGTCTACCACGAGGAAGGACTTGAAGCGGACGTCGATCTCCTTGTTGGCGTACTCCCAGGTGTAGGAGCTGGTGGGGGCCTGGTACCAGGCGTCGAGCCCGCCGTGGGCCTCGATGGCCCGTAGGACGCGTTTCCCGCCCTCATTCTGCGTGAGGCGGTCCCGGGCGGCCTCGACCTCTTGCTCCACCTCATCTTTCGGAATGACATTGGCCGAAGATGCGTCGTCGCCCTGTCCGCCGCAGCCCGTGAGGAGTAGGCCGAGCAAGAGCGTAATCCATCCAGAACACAAGGCATTGGTCGAGGAGCGGGCAACGCCAGCGTGTACTTTCATTGTCGTGGACCAGTTGACGGAGCGGACGCGGGGGAAATGTAAACTTCAACGCTCGAGTCGTTCGCCCCGGTCCGGAATTCCCCTCTTCAGTCCCCGCACGTCTGCACGCAAACGTGGATCCAATCCCTCTTCAAAACGACAACCGTTCTTCTGCTGCCTGTTACAGTCGGTAGCGCGGGGCAGCGATACGTTTTCACGCGGGATTTGAGGCGTGAGTCCCTGATCACCCCCATTCTGCGGAGAAATGGGCGATCTTCTACCCTCTACGCGCATTGAAGGTAAGTCGCTTCGAGTCCCACCGTACTGCAGTCCGGCCGGGAGCGGGGCCACCGTCGGATAGACGGCATCCGCGCAGGGGACTCCAGGCGTGTACGCACAGGGCGAAGAACAGGGGCTTCCTGGACGGGACTCGCCTCATCGGTCAAATCTGGCACACCCACTACGATCCCATGGAAACAACGATCTCGAAAGCCTCTCCGGTCGAGTACGAGCTGGAGATTCACGCGACGGCGGAGGACCTGGAGCCGAAGCTCAAAGACGCCCTCAAGGAGCAGCGCAAGCACATGGACGTGCAGGGCTTTCGGCAGGGCAAGGTGCCGCTCGGCCTCGTAAAGAAGATGCACGGCGACGCCATCGGCTACGCGGTGGCCGAGGAGTTCGTGCAGGATGCCTTCGAGGAGGAGGTCGAGGAGAGCGACGAGATTGAGCCGCTCGGCCAGCCCGAGATGACCGAGCTCGACTATGAGCTCGACGACGACCTCCGGGCCGTCATTCGGTTCGGCGTGCGGCCGGAGGTCGACCTCCAGGACGTGTCGTCCGAAGAGATCTCGATGCTGGAGCATGAGGTTACCGACGAGGACGTGGAGGAGGAGATCGAGCGCCTCCGCACGAAGGAGGCCGACCTGCTCCCGATGGAGGACGAGCCGGCCGGCGAGGAGGACTTCGTCAACATCGACCTTCAGCGCATCGACCCGCAGACCGACACGCCCATCATTGGCGATAAGGACGAGGACCTGTCCTTCTTCCTCGACGACGATCGCCTGAAGGAGGAGCTGCGCGAGGCCCTCGTGGGCAGGAAGGCGGGCGACACGTTCCGCGTGGAGCTCCCGAAGGAGCACCCGGCTCACAGCCACCAGGGTCATCAGCACGATCATGATCACGACCACGAGGAGCGCCTCTACGAGGTGCGCGTCAACGACGTGAAGGAGCGCGACCTGCCGCCGGTGGATGAGGCCTTTGTGCGCCGCGTGACCGAGAATGAATTTGAGGACCCGGAGGCCTTCCGCGACGAGATTCGCCGGCAGCTACAGGAGTCCTTCGACGAGCAAGCCCGCGAGATGGTGCAGGGCGAGATCATCGACAAGATGCTGGAGCTCCATCCCGTTCCGGTGCCCGAGTCGGTCATCGAGTCCTACCTCGACTCCTTCGTCAAGCAGGTGGAGGAGGAGAACGACGGCGAGCTGCCCGACGACTTCGACGAGGAGCACTTCCGCAACCGCAATC
>CAZTDC010000661.1:0-1924 GCA_964612165.1 uncultured Salinivenus sp. | reverse complement strand
CAAAACGAAACTCCCCCCGTGCACAAAGAAAAAGCCCCGCCGAGAGCGAGGCCATGCGGGTCGTTCAAATGTGGAGAAGCGGTCCTATGCAATGAGCACGTCCTCCCAACCATCTTCTTCAAAGTCGGGCCGCTCCCCCGAACTCACCTCCAGGGTGCGGGTCTCGGTGACGTTGTTGTCGTCGTCGACCATCACGACGCGCGGGTCGTGCTGCTGCGCCTCGCTCGGGGTAAGGTCGGCGTAGGCAATGACGATCACCTGATCGCCCGGCGCCGCCAGACGGGCCGCCGGCCCGTTGAGGCAGACCGTGCGCTCACCCGGCTCTCCGGGGATGGTGTACGTTTCGAGCCGATTGCCGTTGTTGACGTTCACAACCTGGACCTTTTCGTACGGCAGGATCCCGGCGGTGTCGAGCAGTTCCTGATCGACCGTGATCGAGCCCTCGTAATAGAGATCGGCCTGTGTGACGCTCAGTCGGTGAAGTTTGGCCTTAAACATCGTGATGTTCATCGCGTCGCCAGCAAATTGGGTTCGTTCAAGGGAGAAGCGAAGGGAAATGAACGACCGGCAAATCAGGCCGCCGGCACCTGAACGAAGGTGTTATCAATGAGACGGGTCTCCCCGAAGTACACGGCCACAGCAGCAAGAACCTCCTGCCCCGGCGCAAGGTATTCAATCGGCTGAAGGGTGTGGGCGTCCACTACGTTTGCGTACTCGACCTCGCCGTCGGGGGCCTGTGAAAGCGCCTCATCCATCGCTCGAACAACGGTCTCTGCATCCTGTTCCCCCCCTTTAATGGCCTCCTCGGCGGCGGTCACGGCCTCGTAGAGCACTGTGGCCTGCTCCCGCTCGTCTTCGTCGAGGTAGGCGTTTCGCGAGGATTGGGCCAATCCGTCAGCCTCCCGGACCGTGGGTACCCCAACGATGTCGATGTCGAAGAGCAAATCCTCCACCAACCGCCGGAGAATGACGTACTGCTGGGCATCTTTCTCCCCAAAGACGCCGATGTCAGGCTTGCAGGCGTGAAAAAGCTTGGTCACAACCGTCGTGACCCCTCGAAAATGCCCGTCGCGGTAGGCCCCGCACAGGTGCTCGTCGAGTCGCTCCACCTCCACCCAGGCGAGCGGGCCCGGCAGCGCCTCGTCGTTGACGAAGGGGTACATCTCTTCGGTGGATGGTGCGAAGAGAGCGTCAACCCCCAGTGCCTCCAGCTTCTCCTTGTCCCCTTCCAGGTCCCGCGGATAATCGTCGTAGTCCTCATCCGGGCCAAACTGGGTGGGATTCACGAAGACGGACACCGTCACGTGATCGGCCTCTTCCAATGCCCGCCGGACGAGTGCGAGGTGCCCCTCATGCAAGGCGCCAAGCGTGGGCACAAGCGCCAGCGTGTGGCCCTGCCCCCGCGACGCGTCGGCGTGCTCCTGCATCGCGTCGACCGTACGAATGACCTCCATAACAACCGGATCGTCGTGTGATCAAATTCGAACAGGAATTGGCGTCGAAAAACCACCGCTGCCCCCTACGTACCGAGTTCGAACAGGTTCAAGCCCCCCTACGCGTGCCCACCTCTCACAGCCTGCCCGCCCCCGCCCTCTCCGCGTTCCTCGCCGCCCACACCTCTTTCACAGGAATTCCCACGGCCCGGGACCGCGACCTGCGTTGACGTTCGCTCACTCAACGCCGAACTTGTATTCCTCTTCGACTCTCCATTTTCGGAAAACCCGTTCTTTTTCCCCATGGCCACCAACCATCGTACCGAACGCGACTCTCTGGGCGAGATCCAGGTTCCTGCCGACGCTCTCTACGGCGCCCAGACCCAGCGCGCCAAAGAAAATTTCCCGATCAGCGATTTGCGTTTCGCCCGTCGTTTTATCGAGGCCCTCGGGCACGTGAAGCAGGCCGCCGCAAAGGCCAACCGCGACCT
>CAZTDC010000660.1:0-1928 GCA_964612165.1 uncultured Salinivenus sp. | reverse complement strand
TCTGCCATCTGATTCAGCACAGATTAGCCGAAACAACCGAAGTCGTTGTGCTGTACTCAACCTCTGTATTCAGCAGTCAGTTTCTGATAGAGACCAGACATAACGAAGCGGGTCGTGTAAGATACGGGGCTCAAGAGTAGTACCAATACGGCCGTCAGTTCTCTCAGCTGGACCGACCGGCTGCGATAGAAACGGTTCGGATTCCGCTAGGAATATTCCTCCAACTGATGTTGACCTGACAATCAAGAGACACCGGAGTAAATGCCGGTATTGGAGGTAAGTAGCGGGTTGTGATTACTCACCGCAACGCGAGAAGGGTGCCTCGGGTGGTGCCGTACAGCGTCCCGTCAGCCGTCGCCACGTCACCTATCGGGCCGTCCACTCGCCAGCGCTCCGTGCGAGTGGCCCGGTCCAATACCACGAGGTCCCCGTCGGAGTACACGTAGATGCTGTCGGTAGCGACGAACGCCGGAACCGGACGTTCGGCCGTCCAGCGGATCTCACCGGTCGCGGCGTCTCGTGCCTGCAGCTCCCGCTCGTCGTCGGCGAGGTCCGTACTGTAGAGCGTCTCCCCGTCGGTCACGAGACTGCCGTGATCGCCACCGGCCTCCCACGCGGTAGTGCCGTCGTCGTTGATCGCTTTGATCACCCCTTCGACCACGGCAACGACTGAACAGGTAGTTGCGACGAGATCCGTGATATAGGGCCGCTGAACTGTCTCATGTTCGAATCGATGCGTCCAAGTCGTGGTTCCATCGTCGCGGGCAAGCGCGTGGAGTCGGCCGTTACGGGACGCGACGTATACGGTATCGGTCCCGACAGTCGGGTCTTCGATCACATGTTCGGCGAAGGCGTCCTCGCGGCTCCAGACCGACGATCCGTCATCGGCCAGTGCAGTGACCGTCCCGCGGCCTGTGTCTTCCTCCACTGCGAGATAGAGGTGGTCACCAGCGGTGACGAATCTCCTGCGTCGGGCTGTAAATTCCTGCGTCCACCGGCGAGTGCCGTCTCTCCGGTCAAACGCAACGATTACCGTGGTGAGTTCCTCGGTTTCGGCGACGACGACCGCCATATCCTTCCACACGACTGGGTGTGACGGCGACCGGAGCCGATCAGAGGACCATTGACTGTCTCCGGTCTCAGCGTCCAAGGCGTGGACACGGCCATATATCGGAACCTGAGGCCCTTTGTGAAGTTCGTTCGTCACATACACGACATCGCCGGCTACAACTGGCTGGCCGTATTCCGGTGCGGCGGTATCGTCGTCGGGTGTTGAGGGCGTAGCCTCCCAGACGGAAGCCGGCGCACTCTCGAATCCGTCATGATCGGAGACATAGCTGTCTCGGGCGGGACTCCGTCGCGGTACTGGCCAGGCGGCTTCAGGCCGCGGAACAGCCGTGCAGTCGGCCGCAGTCTCGGTTTCTGACTCCGTATCGGAAGGGGTCTCCGCCGGAGAGTCAGTCTGGCAACCGGCCAGTAGGGAGGCGGCACCGGATCCAAGCAGACTGAGGAGGGCACGTCGTGGTTGCCGGGACATTGCTCACGCGTTATGCCGTGCGAAATTAGTCTTTTGGGTCAAATCGGAGCTTTCAGGGACACACTCAGCCGCACAGCTACTGCAGGGAGTATCCGGAGTACGTGATCTGGTCCCCACGCTCAATACATCCGCTATATCTTGCACGGGACATATAAGGGGCTCCCGTCATGGCCCGTTTTCAGCCGCTACATCACTCGGCTGCATTGGTCGAGAACTTCTCGGGACAGAACCGAATAGCGAAACCGTCTCGTCACCGATTGGTACGTGCTGATCGCGACATCGCGGGTCTCCAGTGACGCCCGAAAGGGGAAGAATCACCAGTCCTCGCGGTGTGAATGGCGTATGAGCAACCGATCCGCCGACGCCGACGAGGCGACCGACGATCCCGCCG
>CAZTDC010000659.1:0-1929 GCA_964612165.1 uncultured Salinivenus sp. | reverse complement strand
TCGAGGACGTGCGCAGCGGCATGTTCGTGGCCTTCGCCGAATGGGCGGCGAAGCGCGTGACGGAACTCCCCACCATGCAGGAGCGCGCCTGGAAACCGAACTTGCTGGTGCCGGTCGAGAACACGAGCGAACTGCGCGGGAGCTTTCTGCTGCTCGAGGACATCACAAAACCGCAGGGCTCGGTCAAAATCTTGGGCATCGCGCCGGAGGGCCGGCCCGAACTCATGGACGAGCCGATTGACACCCTGACGGCGTCGTTCCGCGAGCGCGGTGTGTTTGCCTCTTCCACGGTCCTCGACACTGGGGGATTCGACGACAGCGTCTGTGCCGCCATGCAGACCCTGCGGAGTGCGTTCTTCCGCCCGAACACCGTCTTCCTGCGGATGCCCGACGACGAGGACCGAGAGGACGAGCACCACACGATCATCCGCGAGGCGGAGCGGGAGGAGGTGGCGGTGATGATCTACGCCCCGCATCCCCGGGCCGGGCTCGGGCAGCGACAAACCATCAACGTGTGGATTCGCGACCGCAGCCCCGACTGGCGCATCTCGATGCAGACCGGCAACCTCGACCTCGCCCTGCTCACCGGCTACCAGTTGTCACAAAACTGGGACGCCAAGCTCCGCCTCATCACCGTCGTCGACGATCCCGACGAGGTGAACAAGGCCCAGGACTTCCTCAACAAGCTCATCGACCTGGGCCGCATCCCGAACGCGACGACTGTCGTCGAGGCCGCAGACTTCCGCGGGTACGTGCCGCGCGCCCCGCAGGCCGACCTCAACATCTTCGGCCTCCTCCCCGACCCGGACTTCTCCTTCTCCCGCAGCCTTGTTGACACCACTGAATCCTCGTGCATGTTTGTGCGGGATTCGGGCCGCGAGAGTGCGCTGGCGTAGCCGGGTTCCACGTGGCCGGGCCTATCCCTTCCAGTAACTCGGCGTCAGGACGACCAGGAAGGTCATCACCTCCAGTCGGCCGGCCACCATCAGCAGACACATGAAGACCTTCGACGGGATGGGCAGGGCTTCGAACCCGCCCATCGGGCCGAGCGTCCCGAAGCCCGGCCCAATGTTGCCCAGCACCACCAGCGTGCCGCTCAACGCCTCCGCGAGCGCGAGGTCGATCCCCACGCGATGGGCGTCCGCGGCGATGAAGCCGGTGCCACCGAGGACCAGCAGGAGATAGGTCAGAATTACAATCAGAATGCCCCGCACGACGGGCTCCTTGAGGGCACGGCGCCCCAGCCACATCGGGCGCACGGACGAGGGATGGATCATCTGAAAGAGCTCCCGCCCGATCACCTTGAAGCCCACGATCCAGCGCATGAGCTTCAGGCCACCAGACGTGCTGCCCACACATCCACTCGCAAACATGAGCATAAGAAGAATCACGAGCACCTCATTGCCCCACACCGCAAAGTCGGTGCTCGCGTACCCCGTCGTCGTGAGGAGGGTAGCCGTCTGAAACGTGCCGTGCCGGAGCGTCTCTTCAAGGCCGGCGAACTGGCCGTCGCCCCAGAGCATGAGGCTCACCAGGAGACTCCCGCCCGCAAACACTGACAGGTACACCTTGAATTCCGTGTTTTTGGTCGGGGCCGCCGGATCGGAAAAGATCGTCTGCCAGAGCAGCGTAAAGTTCATCGCCGCCACGAACATGAACGGGATGATGATCCACTGCACCGTGGGGGCGAAGGCCTCCATGCTCCGGGCCATCGGCGAGAAGCCGCCGGACGGGATGGTGGTGAAGGTGTGCGCCACAGCGTGGTAGGGCGTCATGCGGGGGGCGAGCCCGCCGTAGTGCACGCCGAGGAGCAGCACCAGAAGCACGACCGAGCACCCGATGTATAGCAGCCAGAGGCGCCGGGCCGTTTCGGCAATGTGCGGGGTGAGCCGCTCCATGCGCGGGCCGGGCACCTCCGCGTCCAAAAAC
>CAZTDC010000658.1:0-1930 GCA_964612165.1 uncultured Salinivenus sp. | reverse complement strand
AAAATCACCGGCAAATCGTCAGAAAAAAAGTGACCTTCGGCAACCTCATTTCTGTCTCCTCCATCGATGAGGTGAAACGCGTGTTTGGCGAGCCGGATACTTACACGCACGACTCTCCTTTTGGGCGTGACGTATTGGCTTTTCTGACCTATGAGGGATTAAGGCTTGAGTACGTAAGGCACAACAAAGGCGCCCCAAAGTCGAAGTATAAACTACGTGAGTTAGAGCTGGCGTCCCCAGACTGGTCGCTTGCGATCGGCAACACGCGGCTGCGTCCCGGCATGACGGCCGATCAGCTCAGTTCGGCGGTTCGTCAAAACCTGGATCGAGACTTCGGCGAATCCGTCGACGCCTTCGGTTCCATCGCGATCACGAAGCCCGGTACGGCCAAGCAAGCAAAGCGGGGCGGCGAACTGGAGATGGCAAACGGAGACGCGGCGATTCAGATCGAAGTCAACAGGGACACCGTTGACGTAGTACGATTTAAACGGGTGTTGTGGTAAGGAGACGGCGTTCCCAGCTCATGGACAAATGCCCACTCGCCGTGATGCGGAAAGCAGTCGAAGACGATGACGACGGCGTTGCCACCGTGCGAGTAGACCGCCGGGCAAAAGTGAAGATCTCCGCTCTATTTCGAACGGCGGACCCGTAATTGAAATAGAAGTGGATAAGAGAAGCAATACTTTAAAAAGGTAAGGCTCATGTCCAGAAACTGTGCAAGGGGGAAGCGGGTCCGACTCCCTGTGCAGTCCTGTTCAGATTGGTAATCCACTGTCGATATGGACTTTCCTCTCGTCGACCTTGTCGATCACGATCGGAGCCGCATCTGGCTCCGAGAGCACTTTCATCCCGAGGGCCTGCAGTGTCCGCGCTGCGAGGCCGGCTGGCGGGAGGCCTACCGCTTCCGCCGGACAAAATCCAGCCGACTCCAGGTCTGGCGCTGCAAGGACTGCGCCCAGACCTACACCCTCTACAGTGGGACGGTCTTCGAGGGGCGCCACCTCCCCCCTGCAAAGGTCGTGTTGCTGTTGCGCGGGACCGTTCAGGGAAAAAGCACCGCCCAGATGGCCCGGGAGCTGGATCTGAGCCGAACGACGGTCCATGACATTCGGCAGCAGCTTCAGGACAACGCGGCCCTGCTTCAACCAGAAACCGCCCTGTCCGATGACGAAACCGAGACCGACGAAATGTTTCAGAACGCGGGGGAAAAAAGGAGAGCCGCATCGCGATCCGGCCGATCCTCCGCGCCGGAGAGCCAACAAGGCTCGAGGACGAGGGACGTATGAAAACGACCGTCCGCCGGTCGTCGGTACAGTTGGCCGGACGAGCGGTCAGGTACGCCTGCGGGTGCTTCGCCGCACGGATGGGGAACGCCTTTGTCCCCACGTCCACGGCCGTACCGGTTCCCAGGCAACGGTCTACACCGACGAATGGAAAGGCTACAACCAGGTCGAACGAGACCGGTTGGCCGTCTGCCACGGGGATGGGGAATGGGCACGGGACGAGGATGGAGATGACATTCGAGAAGTGCACGTCAACACGATCGAGGGCCTCTGGACGAGGCTGCGCAACTTTTTGCGGCCCTTCCGAGGAGTTCACAAGAAGCACCTGGCAGGCTATGTGGCAATCTGCGAGTTCGCGATCAACTTGAAGCGAATCACTCCCTCATTTATCTCCGGTCTGGTTCGTGCACACGATTTCTGAACATGAGCCAAAAGGTAATATTCAGTAGAGTTGTGTAAAATGGAAGAGCTGGAATCTTCGTTTATGAGAGGCTCAACCAGGCTCGTTTCCATACTGGTTGTCGTTGGTCTTGCTGAGGTCGGGACCGTCCAGGCGCAGACGGAGAAGACGGTTCAGGGGCAGCACGACCCGACGCCCTATATCAGCCACGCCGAATTCCAGAGCAGCTCCGTGGGAGGGAGATCCG
>CAZTDC010000657.1:0-1933 GCA_964612165.1 uncultured Salinivenus sp. | reverse complement strand
GAAGCAATGTGCGAGAGCAGTTGCTATTGTTGGTACCCGCGCTGTTCGATCCGACGACGGACGACGTGGCTACTCGCTTCCTCTTCTGTCGACCGTTAGACCGGGCAGTCAAGTGGTTTTTTTCACCGATCATCTCGGGGATGTTGTGGACAGCCGTGCCGCATGTGGGTCGAAGAGTAATAGACACTCTTGATTCTGGAGAGGCAACCATCTCGCATCGATCGAACGGGAGATGCACATCTGATGACTGACTCCCGATCCATCACTCACACCGATTTGGGCGTTGACCCGCCCCCGGAAACGTTCACTGCCAGCAATAGATATAAAATGCCCTGTTCGACACTATAACAAGACAGACTATGAGTAGAGATCGCAGGGACGGACTCGTAAGTGTTGTTTTACCTACATATGGCCGCCCTGAGTTCCTCGTCGACGCGGTCGAGTCGGTCGATCAGCAAAGCTACGGTCCGATCGAGATCATAGTCGTCGACGATCACTCGCCGGACCCGATCGAAACCCGACTCGATGGTACTTCGCTCGGGGAAGATCGGATGCTGCGCTGCATCCGCCACGAGGAAAATAGGGGTGCCAGCGCGGCTCGGAACACCGGAATCGAGGTGTCGAAAGGTGAATTCATCGCGTTCCTCGATGACGACGACTACTGGTTGCCAAGCAAGATCGAAAGGCAGATCGAGGCGTTCGAGCGCACCGGCTCGAATACAGGTGTCGTCTACACGGGACAGCAATTCACTTTCGACGGTGAAATCACGAGCGTATCTCGTCCTACCCTCGAAGGGGATTTGACTAAGGATATTCTCTGCGGCGCGCCAATGCCCGGTTTTTCAGCAATCATGGTGCGATCGGAAACATACGAGACGGTGGGCGGCCTCGACGAGCGATTCCCCTGCTGGCAGGACCGCGAGTGGCTCCTCCGCCTTTCAACGGAGTACGACTTTGCGGTCGTCTCGGAACCCGTGGTAGTCCGCCGATCAACGGATCACGACCAGATTAGCGACGACTTCGAAACCAAGCGCGATATCGCGTACCCATTGTTCCTGGAGACGTTTCGGCCGCTTGCGGCAACGTACGGACGGAAGTACGAGCGGCGACTCGTCGCCGCACAATCGTCGACACTTGGGAAGGCGGCAGTCAGACACGGTTACGCGCATGACGCTCGAAAGTACCTTCTTCGAGCAATCCGGTACCATCCATCGAGAATCTCGGTATATCCATATTTTCTCGTTGCACTCGGTGGCAAACTGACAATCAAACCTGCTCGGGCCTTGTATCGCTTATGCAACCGGCTTAGAGAATAGTCGAACTTTTGAGTTATTATGTAGTTATTCATATTATTAACCTCTTACTTAATTATTGATCCACATCATATCTGCTATGACTGTCTACGAGGTGCGCTTGTGCGAGCGTTCACAGAGGGTCCGGCTCATGACAGACTTGTGCCCGTCCACAGGTAAGCGAGGATCTCGGCGCGTAAGTCTTATGAGAACAGATGTGAATTTAATAAACTATATGTTTAAAATTTTACATTTAAAAACTATGTATTTCTTACATATTTTAATAAGTAAAATGGAGAAAATAGTGATGACTTACGAAAATCAATGCATATCTAAATCCGTGTCTGTCATTTTCGTAGTCTGGCGAGGTATACATCGTCGTCTGTGGAATGGTCGTAGAGAACAACAGGTCTTGGTACTATCAGTTGTTTCGGGTTCTCTTCGACAAGATGACCTAGTGGCGGTGAGACGTTGGCGCGGGAATCGGCAGCAGAATGCCCACTTTCAGAGTTGCTCAACAGCCGATGATCTTCAAAAATAAGATATGGAACGTAGACATGTATTAAAAGCGGCCGGGTCGGTTGGACTCACTGGTCTCCTCGCTGGCTGTTCGCTGTTCGACCCGGACGCCGACCAGACGG
>CAZTDC010000656.1:0-1934 GCA_964612165.1 uncultured Salinivenus sp. | reverse complement strand
TGGAGCACGGGGCGCGCCAGCGGGGCGGCTCGGGCTACTTTGCGTGGATGGGCGCCCTCCCGTGGAACCGGCCCGCCTTCGTGGGCTGTGCCTTGGCCGGCATCATGTTCGCCGCCGGTGGCTTCAGCGGCATGATCAACGCGTCGCTGAACATCGACATGCTCATCCATAACACCGCTTGGATCCCCGGCCACTTCCACCTCACGGTGGGCACGGCCTCTGCGCTCACGTTCATGGCCATCACGTACTGGCTGCTGCCCCAACTGACGGGGCGCAACCTCAAGTACGGCAAGCTGGCCCTGGCTCAGCCCTACACCTGGTTCATCGGCATGACGCTCATGTCCAATGCCTTGCACCGCGCCGGACTGGCCGGCATTCCGCGCCGCGTGGCCGAGCCGATGTACCGCCTCGTCGATTACGAACCGCCGTTCGGTACAGTAAGCGAGATGCAGTGGCAGGTGGCCCTCGGCGGCACCATCCTGTTCATCTCCCTCGTCATGTTCTTGGTCGTGATCGCGGCCAACTGGAGTCGGGCCGAGAAAACGGCCGACAATATTGACGACACGCTGCCCGAACCCCTGAGTGGAGCGGAGCACTCGCCCGCGATCCTCGACAACATGAAGCTCTGGATCGGCATCGCGATCGTGCTCGTCATCCTGGCCTACACGTTGCCGCTGGCCGACATGGTGATGGACGGCCTCTTCTCCCCGGGCGCCCCGCCCTCACCGGTGTAATGATGCGGATCGCGTAAATCGTTGGTGCGTGCACAAGAAATTCGGACGGAGGACCGGTCACGCATCCCGTTTTCACGTATCAAAACCGGTCCGTGTGAGTAGCGTGATCGGAGCCAGTTTCGTACCGATCCACCAGCCGGATTGTGGGTACCCCCAACCCTTCCTCTTCCGATTCGTCTCCGCCGTCGGACACGACCTCCGATGCTTCCCCGAACGAGTCGGACGCCACCGAAAAGTGGCTGGTACGTATCCTTCTGGTTCTGGCCTTCGGGCTCGCGTTCGGAATCGAGGGAATGACGCTGATCCGCTCCTTCCTGATCGAGGAGACGGATGCGACGGAAAAAACCACGAATGCCCGTCCGGTCTTGGAGGAAGGCGCCCCCCTCGCCCCTTCCCTCGGCCTATCGGTTCGCGCGCACCGACTTCGTCTCCGGGCCTATCAGGACGAATGGATCTTTACGCTCACGGCGCGGCCGGACACGCTCGCCGACCGGTCCTACACGGTGACCTTCGACCAGCTCACGCTCGGGAACGGCACCGCCCTCACCACCGCCCCGAGCCACACATGGGCCCCGTCCGACACGGCCTCGTTCGACGCGTCGTGGACCTTACCGGTGGGACAACGCCCCCAGACCCTCACGGTCACCGCGACCACCAAAGGCCCGTCCGACTCGACGGCGTCGGCCACCCGAACGGTGGACCTGGGCCACGTGCCGGTGCGCCAGCAATGAGTCCGGGATGTGTGTGAGCATGGGTGCTTCGGTGTATGTCGAGTGTGCGGATGGCGGGAACGGGGGAGCGATTCAGACACACACGGTGGGCCGTAAAGTCGGGGGCTCACGTCGCCTCCTTCTCCCGTACTGAACCGCTCGGTAGGAGAAGGGACACAAGCCGACACCCACCCACATACTCAGATCCCCACGCACTCACGCACGTCCACACTGGTCAAACCGGCCACTCCTGCTGCGTCCAGGCCTGGTTCCAGAACATCCACTCGTAGCGGACGCTGGTGGTGAAGGCCGTTTTGGCCCGGTCGCGCGCCTCCTCGTCGGCGGCCTCGGCGAAGCGCTGCAGTCGTTCCAGAAGGTTGTCCATGTACTCGTGAAAGTCCGGGTCGCGGTACGTCTCCAGCCACTCGGCGTAGGGATGCTCCTCGGGAATGTCGCCCATCTCGCGCTCCAGGCGCAGGCCCAGCTCGAC
>CAZTDC010000655.1:1568-1937 GCA_964612165.1 uncultured Salinivenus sp. | reverse complement strand
AGAGCCGTTTCCCGTCGACGAACGGCTGATCCCCGAGCGGTAGGCATGTGCTCTTGTAGCCTGGGCCACCAGTAGGTTCTTGGGGACGTGACCTATAAGTGCGCTTATGGGACAAGTAACTCGGCGCGGAGAAGAGAGGTAAATTTCCCATCTTCTCTGGGGCTCCCGGCGTGCCCAGATGTCTCTTCAATGAAGGGCCTCTGCGGGGTCTCCAAGGGGATGTTCGGGGCTTCCCTATAACGTGATCCCGTAGCGTACGTCACTGAAATCCACACCCTAACGTGCTTTCCCGGCCGCTCCTACTCTCATGAAATCCAAGCCCACGCTCCGCCTCGACGGGCAGGACTCCATCAGCAACCGGATCAAGGC
>CAZTDC010000655.1:0-1558 GCA_964612165.1 uncultured Salinivenus sp. | reverse complement strand
TCTAACCTCACTCTGAGTCGGGTCACCAGTCCAACTTTTCGGGCACACCTCGTCGGCCTACTCCCACTACCCGACGGCCCTCTTTTTCCTGAACACCTCGACTCGACTTCGGGCCTTCCTGATCCGCAGGATCGGTAGGCAGCGAACCGTTCTACCACCATTGGACTAGCGCCCACCATTTGCCATTTGCGCACTCGACAGTTCGGGCATCCCCCATTGGAACTGCTGTCGTCGGGGTTCTCACCAGGGGAATTTTCGCCACCGCTATTCTCCTCCGTCGTTTCCTGATTCCGTCATTTCCTGATCCGGCAGGCCCTCGTTGAGGGTTCTCCCCAGTCGGCGATCGAAAATATCGCTACACGCGGGACGACCTCAAGCTAGCAGCAGCCCCCGGATGCTTCCTCCGGGACTGCGGCCTGTCGAGATACTTTTATGATACCACCGGCGGAAGCCGCCTCAATTTTCCAATGTCTCCGACGGCCTGTGAGTGTTTTGTCATTTAGTTCCGCGCCCCGAGGACTTTTGTGATAGGGCGTCAGAACCGAACGGTCAGCCCCGCAGCCCTATGATTGCCCTTGTGATCAGCACGGCTCTCCTTCTCTGGCCGATGGCCGACACGACCGGCGAGGGGAGCCGGCAGTTGCTCTCCGCCCAGCAGGTAGAAGAACCTCCGTCTATCGACGGCCAGCTGAACGAATCCGCCTGGACAGGTGCCTCGACCGCCTCAGGGTTCCGACAACTTGAGCCCCGAGAAGGAAGTGATCCGTCCCAGCGCACCGAGGTCCGCGTTCTTTACGGCCGAGATGACCTCTACGTCGGGGCCCGGCTGCTTGACGATCGGCCCGGCCAGATCCGCGACCGCCTCGCCCGACGCGACGAGCGGAATCAGGCCGACTGGTTTGAGGTCTCGATCGACTCGTACCTCGACCGGCAAACCGCCCGCACGTTCGCGGTAAACGCAGCGGGCGTCCAGCGCGACGGGATCGTGCGCAGCGGCAGTGCAGATCGGCGCGCCTTCAACGAGTCGTGGGACGCGATCTGGCGATCGGCGGTCCGCACGACGGACGAGGGCTGGGTGGCGGAGCTGCGCATCCCGTACGACATGCTCCGGTTTTCGGAGGCGAAGCGGCAGACGTGGGGCATTCAGTTCCGGCGCCGCATCCCACGTGTTGGCGAGGTGCTGGAGTGGCCCCTCGTGCCGCGGTCCGACCGGCAGGGGAGCCTGGTGGCCGAGTATGCCCAGCTAACGGGACTGGACGGGATCCGGCCCGACCGCCGGATGGAGGTCTCGCCGTACATGCTTGGGCGAGCACGGTCACAAGAGGCGCCGGACCGTCCCGGAACCGTGCGCACCAGCGGGACCGCCGACATAGGGATAGACGCTGAAATCGGATTGGGCTCGAACGCGACCCTGGAGGCAACGGTTAATCCAGATTTTGGCCAGGTCGAGTCGGATCCGTCGGTCCTCAACCTGTCAGCGTTCGAGACCTTCTTTCCTGAGAAACGGCCCTTCTTCACCCAAGGCACTGACCTGTTCGACTTTCCGCTCGGCCTCGAA
>CAZTDC010000654.1:0-1938 GCA_964612165.1 uncultured Salinivenus sp. | reverse complement strand
GTACTGAATCCTGAACCTCTTCCCGGCCGCTCGCGAGCTAAGTTTAATCGTTATGTAGCTGAGCCGGAATCCACTCTGAAGGTATCGAGATAATCACCTAATCGAGTACACTCCGATGATAAAACGACTGATCCTTGTAATAGCTGCTTGTTCAGTGCTACACCTCTTCGTTTCTCCGGTCCAAGCGCAACAGCAGGAAGATAGCGGAGAAACAAGTACGCATCACCACCCAGCAGGGATGACAATAATAATGAAGGGCTCAATTGTAGAACCAGTCAGTCATTTCGCTGCCGATTCTACAACGCAAGATGCACCGGCATTAGATGGTACCACTCAAGGCAGCCAGATCGGGCTACATCCGGTGATGCTGGGATTCGACGAGAAACTCTATCTACTTTACCCCGCTGATAAACGAGCAAAGCAGAAAATATCGTCCAGCGTGGGAGAATCGGCATCCGTCACCGGAACGGTGTTTCCGGCAGGCAGCGGGTACATCATCGTTGTGGATTCCCTGAAACGTAGGGCGGATGTCGACAGGCAGTGAGCTACATAACCCTCGATGTAGCTGACGAAAAGCTCGTCCCACTTTGCCCTCGTGGAACGGGGGGCGTTTCTTGTGCTTGAAGCAGCAGCCGTGCCATAACTTTTCGCGAGCTAATCTCTGCCGTTATGCAGCCTCTGCTCCGCTTCTGCCATGAGGAAGAGCAAGGGCGAATCGAATCTCCTCACTCAGAGGGCATCCTCATTTGTGACGTATGGGAGCGGGTCGCTCAACCTTCTGGTGCAGCGCCAGAACAGCACGGTGATCGGCACCGTCGAAATGACGAAACACGTCCACCCAGACTCCTGACCTCTGCCGATTTCGAAGGGCACGAGCACCGACTCGGCCGGGCTCGCAGAATGACGGTGGATTTGGGGCGGGCACTTCCGGACTGTGAGCGGCGCGCTCATTCTTTTTGATCAGCCTTCCCCGCCGTGTTTCTGGATGTCTCGTTCGCGTTCCATCTTGACGTTTCCGCTTCACCCTCACCCTCTCCGCGTCCGAGGAGAGCATCCCTGTGGAAGCTCGTGCTACTGCTCGGCGTCGTGGGCGCCGTCAGTTCAGGGTGCACTGGGGGTCGCGAGGCCCGAACGGCCCGACCGGCCGCCGACTCCACACTGCCGCCCGCCGCCCTGAAGCAGGACCTGGACGTGCTCCGACGCACCATCCAGAAGGTCCATCCGGCGTTCGCCGATTCCACAGCCCGGACCGGCTCGTTTCGACAAGCAGTGGATTCCCTTCGGGCGGATCTCGACCAACCGATGACGCCCTGTGCCTTCCACCGCCGCGTTGCCCCGCTCGTCACAGCTCTCGACGATGGGCATACCAACCTCGGATTCGGGCACTGCTTCGGGTCGTTTGCGAAAACGAAGCGGATGTTTCCGCTCGACATCGCGCTGACCGACAGCACGGCAATGGTGCTCCGCAGCTACCACGACGAGGCGCCGGTCGCGCCCGGCACGCGCATCGTTGCGGTCGACGGAACGCCGGTCTCTACCCTCCACGACCAATTTCTACAGCGCGTTCCGGGAGCCCGATCGGCGTACCGTCGTCAGAAGTTTGAGGGCCAAACTGACACGTTCAAGTTTTTCCTGTGGCACGTGTCCGGCATGGAGGCTCCGTTCGACCTCACCGTCCGCGACGACGAAGGGGAGCGTTCGGTAGCGGTTGACGGCGTGCCCGCTGACACGATCGGCGCCCGCCGCACGGATGAGAATCCGCCGGCGTACGCATACCAGTCGCTGGAGGGCCGGACGGGACTTCTGACCGTCCGCTCCTTCGGCGCGCCTGAGGACGACTTCGAGGATTTCCTCGACACGACGTTTGATCAGATCCGCCGCATCGGCACGGAGCATCTCCTGATCGACGTGCGGGACAATTCCGGGGGACAGAGCGGG
>CAZTDC010000653.1:0-1941 GCA_964612165.1 uncultured Salinivenus sp. | reverse complement strand
CATCAAACTGACGCAACTTCATGAGCACGAAAGGCAAAGTTTCGATTGCCCTGTTTGTCGGCGGAGCCTTCATTGCTGGCGTCCTCTTTGCTACAGCCGGGGCCAATCTCTTCGGCCTCGGGAACGCCATCGGTACATCCGGACAGGCAGCAAACCTCGACGGCTCTACGGCCATCGAGCACTCCGCGACCCCTGCGGCCCCTCAGCAGTTCCAAACCGCCTTTACGAAGGTCTCGGAGTCGGTGAATCCGGCTGTCGTACAGATTCGGGCGGAGAAAGTCGTCGAGCGTCGCATGCCGAATCCATTTCAAGGGACGCCGTTCGAGGACTTCTTCGGCGGCCCCGGCGGCCCGGAACGTGAATTTCGGTCCCAGGGCCTCGGGTCCGGCGTCGTGATCCGCTCGGACGGACACATCGTCACGAACAATCACGTCGTCGAGAACGCAGAGAATCTCAGCGTCGTGACGCTGGATAACACCCGATATGATGCGGAGATCGTAGGCACCGATCCCTTCAGCGACCTGGCCGTCATCGACGTCGACGCCTCCGACATGACGTCTATTAGCTTTGGCAACTCGGATCAGTTGCAGACGGGACAATGGGTGCTGGCCTTCGGATCCCCCTTGTCCGAAAACCTGGCCAACAGTGTGACGGCGGGAATCGTGAGTGCGGTTGGGCGGCTGCAGTCGCCCCGGCAGCGTCAGCCCAACCAGCAGGACCAAAAAATCACGTCGGTCCAGAACTTTGTTCAGACCGACGCGGCGATTAACCCGGGAAACTCTGGGGGTCCTCTGGTCAACCTGAAGGGCGAACTCGTGGGTATCAATACGGCCATAAAATCCCAGACAGGCGGCTACCAGGGCATCGGCTTCGCCATTCCGTCCAACACCGTCGAACGTGTGGCCACCCAGCTGATCGAAGAGGGAGAAGTCCGCCGCGCCTACATGGGTGTTAGCTATAATCCTGCCTCTCAGTCTCTCATCAAAAACGAAGATCTCCCTCAGGGCGCTGCCGTTATAGGCCGCGTCGAGGACGGCTCTCCAGCTGATAAAGCTGGTCTGAAAACAAAAGACATCGTGATCGCCATCAACGGAGAGCCCCTGCAAAATTACCTACAGCTGGGGAACAAGGTCAGCAGTATGCGACCCGGAGAAGAAGTAACCCTGACCATCCGACGGAACGGAGAGAAGAAGAAGATCAGTGTTACCCTGGGCTCCGCGAACCAAGAAAGCCAAACGGCCAGTGGAGAGGGGGACACGCCCTCGAAAGATCAGCTTATGAAGGAACTGGGGCTGAACATTCAAAATGTCACGCCGGAGATTGCCCGTCAACTTGGGCTCGATGAGGCCAAGGGCGTCGTCATTACGGACGTAGACCGTTCGAACCCGATGATTCGACAGTCGGGCCTCGCCCCCAAGCAGGTCATTATTGAGATGGCCGGCAAGTCCATTCCGGACGTCGAGACCTTCCAGGAGGTCTACGCCAAGATTCCCGCCGGCGAAGCCTTCCGCGTGGCCGTGCGTCTGCCCCAGGGCTTTGTGGACGTCACGAGTCTCCGTAAGCCCGAGTAGCGCTCGTCGGCTTCTTCCTTTCACACTCAACCAGAAAAAGCCCCATCCTCGAGCTGAGGATGGGGCTTTGTGGTTTGCCTATACCGGTACGAAGGGCACGGTTATTCCGATTCCTTCTCGCTGGGCTGCTGCGTTTGGGGAAGCCGTCCCTTCAAGCCTTCGGGAAAGTCAATCGTCGGGATGCCTCGAAGGATTGGCGGTGGCCCATCGAAGGAGATTGTGACGCCTTTGGTTTCATTACGGAGAACGTTTAGGGCCATTGCATAAGCTTGTGCCGCCTCCCGTCGATGATCCGAGGCCGCATCGTCGTAGAGCACCATGAGTTGGGCGGCGATACGAACGAGCATCTGGCGCGTCGGTCCGTTTTGGG
>CAZTDC010000652.1:0-1949 GCA_964612165.1 uncultured Salinivenus sp. | reverse complement strand
GTGGAGCCTACGACTACTTTCCCAAGGACCGCCTTGACCCGCAACAGCTCTTTCTCCAGACGAAGCAAGCCATTGAGCAGGGGCGTGACGGGCAACGTCACCAGGCCCTGGCGGAGCACGCGGCCCCGGAGACGGAGAAGCCGTTCATCCTCAACCAAAAAGCGGATCTCGACGGAAGATCGGCGCAGCACGTAGGGCATTTTGCGGTCACTCTTCACGGCCTGTCCCAGCCGCGCGACGCCGCGGAAGCAAAGAGTGCAATGGGTAGGGCCCTCGCGTGGCACCATCATCTCCTGAACTTCCTGGCCCTGAGCGGGCCGGATGTTCAATTCCGGCTCCGCTATCGGGCGGCTCCGAGAGCGGATGAGGACCATCCGGACCTGAACATCGCGCTCGTAGCCACCGTCGAGGCGTCCAGCTCCGAAGAAACCGCACGCCGGGCCACGAGCCTGTACCGTGATCTGATGGTGTACCTGATGGGCAGAGTGCAAGACGGTGATCGTGTGTATACATTCACGCCTGTCACCTCCAAGGATCGACTGCAAGAATGGCTCGTCCCAGTCGGAAGCCGAGAGGGCCTGCACCTCTCGCGAAGCACAATAGGCCCCGTTGCTGCGCCGGAAGAGGGCAACGTGGGGTTTGCGGCAGAGGCATCGCCTTCCCCGGAGATTCAGCTTCCCCGTGCGACGGAGGCGTCCCTGGAGAGCACCCTCAGCCACTTCTGCCGTCTCATGGTTGAGCAGCAGACGCAGACGCTCCTTGACATCTCGCTGCGCCCGACGAAGCTAACGACCGGTGAACTGGACCGTCTGCGGCGCGTCGCGCGCGGGGAGAGCACTGGACCCGTGGAGCTTTCGGGGGGCGAGGACGAAGCAGTGACCGCCTTTAGCGAGAAGCTCATCCAGCAGGCCGGTCGATGCTTTGAGATCGACCTGCACCTGGCGCAGAATCAGGAACCGGTCTCCCACGGGCTGAAAGCGGCTGCCATCAACGACTTCTTCGGAGACGTGTCCGACGTCGCCTCCGACCAGGTCCCTCTCGAGGTGGCAGGCGGAGTGCTTCGCCCACAGCCCCTCTCATCGAGCAACGGGGAACGGCTGTCCCGCCTGTATCCGGCCGAAGGAGCGCAGCGGCTATTCCGCCTTCCACTTCCGATTTCCGACGGTCTGCCCGGCGTTCGAGCGACCAATCCAGTCTTCGACTCCATGCCGTCGGAGCTTGGTAGTGAAGGGCCACTTCTGGGCGGTAAGGTTGTGGGCTCCGAGCACCGGGAAGTGCGCATCCATCCGGAAGACATGTTTCACCACGTCTACATCCTCGGACAGACGGGTACCGGCAAGACGACCATGCTGGGGTCGATGATGGACGAACGCTTGACGGCTGGTGCTGGACTGGGGCTAATTGATCCGCACGGCGATCTGTGCGACAAGATTCGCCGAGCCGTACCAGATGAACGCCGGGATGACGTGATTCTATTTGATCCCAGCGATCCGGACAACGATGTCAAGCTGAACCTGCTGGAGTACGACCCCCGGTACCCGCGCCAGCGCACCACGCTCATCAATGAACTGTTTCAGATCTTCGATCAAGAGTATGACCTGCAGCAAACCGGTGGTCCGATGTTCGAGACGTATATGCGAAATGCGCTCCGTTTGGTGATGGATGACCCCGAAGAGCCGGGCACGCTCTTGGACGCGGTGAAAGTGTTTCAGGATGACATCTATCGAGCCGAACTGCTCGACAAGTGCACGGACGAATCGGTCGTCAGTTTTTGGGAGAAGGAGGCAGAAAAAGCAGGAGGAGAGGCCAGCCTCGAAAACATTACTCCTTACGTCACCAGCAAGCTCAATCGCTTCCTGTTCGACGAGTACCTGCGTGCGCTCATTGACGAGCGCTACAGCACGATCAACTTCCGCGACATCATTGATGGCGGCAAAATCCTGCTTGTT
>CAZTDC010000651.1:0-1951 GCA_964612165.1 uncultured Salinivenus sp. | reverse complement strand
ACCTTGAGCCGGAGGACCACCCCTACCTGTCCTACCCGCAGTCCGTCGAGTTTGGTCGGATCGGCGCGGGCCAGTCGAAGACAAAGTCGATTCAGATCGAGGCCGACCGCGAGGTATCTTCGGAAGAAGTGGCCCTGACGTTCAGCTTTCAGGAGGCCAACGGCTTTGCGCCGTCCCCGAGGCGCCTCCAATTCGAAACGCGGGAATTTATCCCGCCGGAGTTGACCGTCGCGGACGTCGGCATTGACGACGCCAGCGGGAACGGCGTGATCGAACCCGGCGAGGTGGTCGACGTCACCGCCCGGATCCGCAACGCAGGCCGAGGTAGCGCCGAAGAGGTGAGCGCCCAGGTTAATTTCAAGGGCGAAAATTTGTTCGCAGGTCCCGACACCCGCCGGTCTTTCGACCTCGGCGACCTGGAGCCAGGCCAACATCAGGACATCCAGTTCAGCCTCTTGACAAGTCAGCAAGCCGAGTCGGTCCCGGTCACCCTGGACCTCTCTGAGCGGTACGGCGAATTTGGCCGGCAGGACATCAAGCTTCCCCTCCAGTTCGACACCCCGACCGACCAGATTACCGAGGTGCAGGTGGAGGGCCAAGACACGGAAGTGGCCGTGCAGGACGCAGGCCAGCTCTCCGTCGACATTGAAACGAATATTCCGACCACCGAAATGGACCGCCCTAACGCCGTGGCGGTGGTGATCGGCATCCGGAGCTACTCGGCCGAGGGCGCGCCGGACGTGGAGTACGCCCGGCGCGACGCCCGCGTCATGCGCCAGTACCTCACTCAGACGCTCGGCTTCCGTGAGGAAAACGTCCTGCCTCGCAATCCGGACGGCCGGATGACCTACGCCGAGATGCGAACCCTGATTCAGCAGAAACTCCCCAGCTACGTGAAGGAAGGGACCTCGGAGGTGTTCGTGTACTACAGCGGCCACGGTGCTCCCAGCACCGGCGAGGAGAAGCAAGCCTACCTCGTGCCGTCGGACACCGATCCCAACTTCGTAAGCGAGGCAAACGCCTACCGGCTGGAGCGCTTCTACGAGGATCTGGCTCGGCTGGACGCCGAATCCGTAACGGTTGCGCTCGATGCCTGCTTTACCGGCGAGGCCGGCTCGGGGGAGATAATGTTGCGGCAGGCCAGTCCGCTGGCGCTTTCGGTGGAGAACCCGCTACTTGCAGTCGAGAACGCAACGGGCTTTCTGGCGTCCGGCCCCGATCAGGTGGCCAACTGGTACCCAGAGAAGAAGCACGGGATGTTCACGTACTTCTTTTTGAAGGGATTGAAGGGGAAGGCCGATCTCGACTCGAACCGGGAGATTACCGTCCGCGAAATGAAAAGGTATCTGACCGACGGGGAGGAGGGGGTGCCCTACTGGTCGGGTCGGGTCCATCAGCGGACCCAAACGCCTCAGGTGGTGAGTCGAAGCCCCGATCGGATACTGGTACGCTTCAACGAGAGCCAGCCGGAGGGAGGGGGCTAATGCCATCAAGGTCGGCGGTCCTGACCAAGATGCTCCATTCGCCGGGTGGTTCTCTCCACCGGGGATACCTTTCCCAACAGGTGCGCTCTTTCCAACAGGATTATTTTCCCACCGAAGCTGAGTTTTCTTTCACAGCCGTCTTTCCACCCGCAGATTTTAGGAGCGCTGCAATTGTGTGACGACGGCGTTTCTGCGGCATGAACGCCTCTTTGAGCTTGGAAGCGTCGCGGTCGTGTGAGCCCAAGTCGTTTCCACGCAGAAAGGTCCGAGTTGGGGAGTCCACGTGGCCGTGGCTCATCCTGTTCACGTCCCTTCTGTCTGCGAGGCCTGCCTCGATGGCGCGTTGCAATGGTGATCGGCTGGACCTCCGGCGGGCACCAATCTGGGCGCGCGGGTCGAGTGCCTCTATCACGAAAGAATGGCCCGCACTTCGGGATGGGATCGGTGTCAAATTTAACAACCGATAA
>CAZTDC010000650.1:0-1954 GCA_964612165.1 uncultured Salinivenus sp. | reverse complement strand
TCGAAACGTTCCATCCGCTGATGTCCTGGTTGAAATTGTCGGCTCGATCAAACATTGCCACCATGTTCGTAACGCTCGAGACATTCCAGCTGCCGATCGGCTGGTTGAAGCTGCGGGCCTTTCGAAACATGCTCCGCATGATGGACACGCTTGAGACATCCCAGCTGCTGATATCCTGGTTGAAGGTGGACGCACCATTGAATAAAAACGACATTTCAGTCACGTTCGACACGTCCCAGTCGCCGATGTCTCCATTGAAGCTGCTGGCGCCGGCAAACATCGACGCTATGCTGGTGACGCTCGTCAAATCCGGCGCGTCGGTCGCACTATGCGTCACGTTCTCGGCCCCGGCGAATGCCTCTTCCATGCTCTCCCACTGGATGCCTCCCCACTGTTCAATCGTCTGAAGTCTCTTGGCGTTGGTCGTGTCCCCGGTGCCGCTTGAGTGCGCGTTCAGATAAATGCGCGGGAAGGTCCCGGTAATCTCAACGGTGTGGGTGTCTGCCGCGGCGTACTCGTGTGAGGGATTTGGATCCTCCCCCGTGATCTGCTCAACGGTTCCATCGCCCCAGTCGATCTCGAAGTCATAATTGGTCGAACTGGCCGTGGTCGGGATCGTGACCGAGTCCCCGGGGGCGGTCGTCTCCCAGGTGGTAATGAACGCGTCCTGGGCCGCTGCTGGGACAGCGAGTAGACTGCTCAACAGGATCGCGGCGAGCAGGGCGACACCGGTCCGCAGCACCCGGTCGGTCCAGATTGATGCGGGTCGGTTTCGAGCTGCATGATCGGGAGACGAAAAGAATGATCGGGGTGGGCACGTGGACATCGGGAGGGGAAGATCTGTTCGGCAGAGCGAACGGGGGCGTCATCGAGATCTGCGGGGACAGGGACGCCCAATGGACTCCGACCGAACGCGCGGCGATTGGCGAGCGACTGGTGTGGCCGCAGAGAGATGGTCTCGGTGAGAGAAGGGGGCGGAGAGCACACGACCCTCGCGGAAAGGAGTCTCCTTCTCCTAGAAGGATCTGAATTATCCAAATAAACGAAATGTGTTGATAAAGTAAAGAGCGAAGCTATTGCGCCAATCCGGGTCGTGGTTTGAAAAGCACGACGTGACCGCCGGAGCGGGGCCGTAGGATGACATGTCCACTCGATCTTCGAACCGACGATGCCCACGACGGTCACGCCGAGCTTCTGACGCTCCCGCTCGAGTGCTACATCCTCATCGATGACTACTTTCCGTCCCACCTGAATACGGCTGGCGGGCGGCCGTTGAACAACGGCGATCCGGACTCTACCGATGCCGAAGCGATCGCCATTGTCCCGTGGAGCCTCGCCGGTGTCGATTCCCTCCACGGGCCGGCGCGTCGCAGATGTGTTTGGTCTCTGGACGCCGGCGGGGCGACGTTTGGCGTATCCGCTACCGGCGACTGGCCTCACGGCCTTTCGGGTCCGCGGAGCTGGTCTTCTTGAGATGCTTGTGCCTGGACCGGTATCTTAGCGGGCGCATGCGCATTCTCTCCCACAATCCCACTCGACCCGTGGCAAGCTCTTCGACGATTCGCAGTCTCGGCCTTCGCCTGCTCGGCCTCTGGCTTCTCCTGCACGCCCTCATCGACCTCTTCAACGTCGCGTTCCAGTATCAGAGCCTCGTGATGACGGTTCTGGCGCTCGTGACCGGCGTGCTTCTCATCGTGGGGAGCTAGAAGGTGAGCCGTTGAATTTCGTGCCGTGAATCCTGCGCCCCTCGCCGTGAAGAGCGGTGAGGGGACGTTTCAGTGGAATTGGAGATCATTGGAATTGGAGACACGAGCACCGGAAATAAAAAACGCCCTGCTCGGACGGGCCGAGGCAGGGCGTTGAGGCTCGAAAAGCAGATCGGAGATCAGGCCTTCGTGGAGGCCTGTGAGGTGGCCGCCTTTCGCTTGAGGGCCGAGAGCCAGCGCGTGATGTC
>CAZTDC010000649.1:0-1954 GCA_964612165.1 uncultured Salinivenus sp. | reverse complement strand
TACTCGCTCATACGTCCGGTCAGACGTGGGCTATTTTGAAGGGCGAGGGCCTCATTCGTATCCGAGGAGACCAGGCCGAACGGGTCGTGCAGAAACCAGCGGGTACGAACGCGCTTGTCCGCCTCCTTCACCGAGGGGACGCAATTCTGGCGGTCATGCGAAAAAGCCTCTGGATCATCTCGGACAAGAATGGGGAGGTGAAAAGGCGATCCTACGACTACCCCATCCAGACGGGAGATCCGTCTACCATCGATCCATCGGTCGGGCTCGGGGTGACCGATGCAACCCTTGCTGCAGATGGTTCGATCTGGGTCTTGGATCAGCGGCACGGCCTCGGTCATCTCTCGCTGGATGGATCGGTGACATTTCTGAACGACCCCTCTGGCGCGTCCGAGGACGGACACTGGAACAACGTTCGTATTCTTCAGGAGGGTACGGCGATCCTTACTGGCGACTCAGGCAGCTATCGGGTCGAGCTCTCCTCGGGACGCCGAAGCGCCCTCTCTACACTGGAGTTTGGAACGGTTCATAAATTTGAGACGGGATTTGCAGGCGTACGAGAGGATCGCGTCGTCCATTGGACACCGACCCGAACCGTGACGTATGGACCTGAACTCGGTCTCCCGCGAACACTATACGAGACGGCCTTCGAGGATTCAGACGGGGGCCTGTGGATTGGAACGGGCGACGGTCTTCTCTACCTCCCGGCCCCCCAAGCCCGTCACACCACTCAAATTGACGGGACCGGCCTTCGTTGGGTCGGTTCGTTCGGCATCGATTCGGCTCAGCGCGAACTGTGGATGTCCAGCTGGGGCAGTGGACTCTTTCGCCTCTCTCCCAGTCCAACCAACCGCCTTCCCGGAACGAGCCCAAAATGGACGCTGGACGTCCACGCTCGCGACGGATCTCTGCATGCCCTTAGCCGGGATGGGTGGTACCGCTACGGACCGACCGGCTGGTCGCTCGTCAACGCAAAGCTTTCTGCCACACAGGGCATCATCCGCCGTAACGGCACCGGATATTTTTGGTCGGGCGAGGGCCTCATCCGTCTTCATCCTCATCGTGCAGCCACACCCGATACCCTCTGGCACTGGCCCCGCAGCAAACGAGGCTTCCACGACTTTGCACTTGCCCCTGAGGGCGACGTGCTGCTTCGCAGCCACGAAACCATTCTCCGGTTTCCTCCGGAATCTCCGAACCAGATCGATACGCTGGCATCCCTTCCGAGCATACGCACCGAGGGCTCCGCGAGCATGAGGGTGCACGACCAGGCCCTCTGGATCACCTTTTCCAAACGAGGCCTTTTGCGCGTCGGACTTCGGGAAGCGGACCCCTCAGCCAACTGGGTGCTTTCCGATACCTCCGCCTGGCACCTCAGTCTCGCAACAGACTCCCTCCTGTCCGTGGGCACGGAGAATGGGCTGTGCTTCATCGACACGAAGTCCAGCCGAGTGCAACGATGCCTCACGTCGGCCGACGGCCTCGTCTCCACCAGTGCCTTTGCGGCCAAACGCTATAAGGACACCCTCTACGTGTCCCACGCCGACGGCCTGTCAAAACTCCCCCACACCGCCCTCGACGACAGCCGGTCCCCTCCGTCGGCCCTTCTGACCCGCTGGAGTGTCGAGGATACCCCTCGTCCTCTGACCGACTCAACTCGACTTGCCGCCACCGATCGGACGGTAAGTTTCGACTTTACCGGCGTTCACCTGGCCCGGGGGCAAGATGTGCGGTACGCCTACCGCCTCCTGCCCCGCGATACGAGCTGGACGACGACTCGAAAGGCCTTCACCCGCTACACGGACCTTTCACCGGGCACGTATCAATTCCAGGTTCGGGCCAGCCTCGCAGGAGGGCCTGCTGGCAAAACGACACAGCTTCGGTTTGCAATCCCGAAGCTCTACTACGAAACAACCTGGTTCAAGGGACTCCTAATCCTGGGTCTTTTTCTGCT
>CAZTDC010000648.1:0-1958 GCA_964612165.1 uncultured Salinivenus sp. | reverse complement strand
GAGCACTCGCGATCGCGGATGCGACGGGCGAGCTCGGTGGCGGAGCAGGAGGTGAGGTCGGACACGAGCACTTCGGAGGCAAGTGTAGAGCACGGCGATCCGCTCGTACGGCATTCCTGAAAGCGGGATTCCTTTTGGAGAAGCAACGTCCTCATTCAGCGCCTGAAGACGCTGCACTTGCCGTCTCCCGTGGCTGAGGCATCCGCGTCCACCATCCTGCAACGCCGAGCACCACAGTCCCGAGGCGATGAACGGACACACGATGAGCCAGAAAACGTGGGGCGATAAAAAAAGACCCCAGCCCGCACCCGGCTGGGGCAGGAGGCCGTCCGTTTTTGCTAGCGGGAGCCGGTTCCCGAGGTCATTTCCGTCTTCATGGACGACAGCGTCTGGGTGATCGTGCGGCTGCCGCGCTGTGTGGACACCTCCGTCTTCGACTTGACGATGTAGTGGGGCGCTTCCGCGCGGAGGTGGACGGTGCCGGTTACGTCCCCGTCCCCCACGTTCACGTCCACGGCGTAGGCGTCGAACGAGCCCGCGGGCGTCGTCACCGTTTCGGTTCCGGTCACCTCAAAGCGCGCCGGCCGCACCTTCTGGTTGCGGGCCGAGAAGACCCGGAGCGTCGTGGAGAAGCCCGGCTCCAGCGGCATGGTGCCGAGGGCGACGAGGTCGTGTATGCCTCCAGCGAGGGTCGGGCCGTCCAGGCTTTTGTCGATGGAGACGGATTGCCCCCGCATCTTCATCTCGCCGGACGCAGAGGTATCGGTGAACGTCACATTCACCGTGAACGGTCCGCGCTGATGCCGAGAGCGCGGGAGCAGCGTCGTTCGGTCGGCAATGAGGGAGTCGGTCACCGTTCCCTGGGGCGTTTTTGTCTTGCCAACGAGGGTCCACGTGTCGGTTCCGTTCGTCGTCGTGGCGGTGATGGTCTGGGTCGAGGAGAGGTCGATGGATTGGCCGCGCACCTTCATGGTAGCGTCGTAGGAGAGGGTGGCCGGCGCCAGTTTCGAGCCGTCGATTTTTGCAAATCCGCTCACATCGTCGGAGGACGTAGACGCCGTGGCCGTCGTATCCGGCATCGTCACCGAGTCGGGGTTCACCGTGATCTCGGTGAGCCGCTGCCGGATGCGGTCGGTGGCATTCTTCTGGTAGCGGCCGCCAAGGTGCTCGGCCAGGAATTCTTCCATCGCCGCCGAGAAAGCCAGCCGATTGTCCTCGTTGCTAAAGCCGTGTCCCTCGTCGGGCGCCACGATGTACTCTACCGGGTGTCCTTGATCGCGGAGTGTCGCCACGATCTGGTCGGACTCCTGCTGCTTCACGCGCGGGTCGTTGGCGCCGTGGACCACCAGGAGCGGGGCGGTAATCTGCTCGGCCTTGAAGAGGGGCGACTGGCGCTTGAGACGCTTCCGGTCCTCCTCGTTCTCCGGGTTGCCGACGCGCTCATACCAGGTGCCCTCCAGGAACGGTTTCCAGTAGGCCGGGAACGACTCGATGAGCGTGAGCAGGTTGGACGGGGCGACGTACGGGACGCCCGCGGCGTAGAGGTCGGGCGTGAAGGTGACCCCCGCCAGTGTTGCGTAGCCGCCGTACGACCCCCCGAAGATGCCGACGCGATCCGGATCGGCGATGCCCTCGTCAATGAGATGCTTCACCCCGTCGGTGATGTCGTGCTGCATGGCGCTGGTGCCCCACTCCTCGTCCCCCGCGTGCAGGAACGACTGCCCGTAGCCGCTGGAGCCGCGGAAGTTGGGCTGGAGCACTGCGTAGCCGCGATTGGCCAGAAATTGGGCACGGGCGTCATAGCCCCAGGTGTCGCGCGACCACGGGCCTCCATGGACGAAGATGACCGTCGGCAGATTCTTCGCCTCGACCCCCTTCGGCAGCGTCAGGTAGGCCGGAATCTCCAGCCCGTCGCGGGCCTCGTACGTGATCGGCTTCATCGTCGCGAGGTGTTCGGA
>CAZTDC010000647.1:0-1959 GCA_964612165.1 uncultured Salinivenus sp. | reverse complement strand
ATCATGATGCCGTTTTCGGTGATGATCATCAGGTCTTCCTCGCCGAGAACGCCCTTAATCGAGACGAGATCGCCCGTTCGGTCGGTGCGATTGAGCGTGATGAGGCCCTTCCCGCCGCGGCCCTGAACGCGGTAGTTGTCCAGCTCCGTGCGTTTGCCGTAGCCCTTCTCGGCAATGGCCAGGACATCGAGGTCGTCGTGCATGGCAGGGGGAACGGAGATCATGCCGACGAGCTCCTGATCACCAGGGAGCTTCATGCCGCGCACACCGCGGGTATTGCGGCCCATCGGGCGGGCATCCTCTTCATCGAAGTGGACGGCCCGTCCCCCGGAGGAGGCCACGACGACCGTGTTTTCGCCGCCGGTGAGGGAGGCCTCGATGAGTTCGTCGTCGTCTTCGATCTTGATACCGATGATGCCTCCGCGGCGCGGTCGACTGTAGGCCTCTAGGGAGGTTTTCTTAACCATGCCCTGCCGCGTCGCGGCGAGCACGTAGTGGCTGTTGAGGAAATCTTCGTTCTCGAAGTCCTCTTTGCTCACGCTGATGACGGCCCGAATGCGGTCGTCCGGATCGATCTCGATAAGCTGGCGGATCGAGCGCCCCTTAGCCGTGCGGCTGCCCTCCGGAATCTCGAAGGGCCGAAGCCAGAAGCACTGTCCCTTGTCGGTGAAGAGGAGGAGGACGTCGTGCGAGTGGCAGACGTAGAGGTGCTCGATAAAGTCGTCGTCGCGCTTGCCGGTTCCCCGCATTCCAACCCCGCCGCGCCCCTGCGTCCGATACGTATCGATCGGGGTGCGCTTCGTGAGCCCCTGATGCGTGATGGTAACGACGACGTGCTCCCGTTCGATCAGGTCTTCGATGATGATGTCATCACCACCGGTCTTATCGATTTCGGTTCTCCGCTCGTCGTCGAACCGGTCTTTCACTTTCAGAAGCTCCTCTTTAATGATCTCCATCCGGCGCTCTCGGCTGGAGAGGATGTGCTGGAGCTTCTTGATCTTCTCGATGATGTCCTCGTACTCCCCGATGATCTTTTCTCGCTCCAGCCCCGTGAGGCGACTCAGACGCAGGCGAAGGATCGCGTTGGCCTGCTCTTCAGTGAGCCAGTGTCCTTCCTCAGGTTGCTGGACAATCTCGTCGTACTCGTCGCCGAGCAGCTTCTGGACCGTGTCCTGCTCTTGGTCGGCTTCAACCGGCGGAGTGAGGGGCACGTTGATTTCGTTCAGGTCCGCATCTGAGAGCGTCTCGGGGTAGCGGCCCCGGCGCAGATTCTGGCGGGCCGTACTCGTGTCAGGCGAGTGGCGAATAATGGCGATGACGGCGTCGAGGTGATCGAGCGCCAGGGTAAGGCCCTCCAGGATGTGGGCCCGGTCCTGGGCCTGCTCCAGGTCGTACTCCGTGCGGCGGACGACGATCTCGTGGCGGTGCTCCACGTAGTGACGGATGGCGTCCTTCAGGTTCACGACCTTCGGACGCCCGTTGACCAGTGCCACCATGTTAACGCCAAAGGTATCCTGCAGGCGCGAGTGCTTATAGACCTGGTTCTTGACGATCTCCGGGTTGGCGTCCCGCTTCAGTTCGATGACGACGCGGAGGCCGTCGCGGTCGCTCTCGTCCCGCAGGTCGGCGATGCCCTCAATCTTGTCGTTCCGCACCCGGTCGGCGATGCGCTCCACCTCGCGGCTCTTGTTGACCTGATACGGGAACTCGGTGACCACGAGGGCCTGCCTACCGCTGCGCACCTCTTCTTCGTGCATCTTGGCCCGCATGACCACGCGCCCACGGCCGGAAAGATACGCCTCTTGGACCCCCGCGTAGCCGTAAATGATTCCACCGGTGGGAAAGTCAGGGGCTGGCAGGTGATTCATGAGGCCCTTAATGTCGATCTCCGGGTCGTCGATGTAGGCGACCGTGGCGTCGATCGTCTCGCCGAGGTTGTGCGGCGGAATCTTGGTTGCC
>CAZTDC010000646.1:0-1964 GCA_964612165.1 uncultured Salinivenus sp. | reverse complement strand
ACGATGCGGCTCTACGATGTGCTCGGGCGGGCGGTGCGTACCGTGGAGGCAACGGCGGAGCCGGGCCGGCACGAGCGGCAGCTCGACGTCAGCGGGCTCGGCAGCGGCACCTACTTCCTGCGGCTGCAGGATGGGCACGAGACGATCACCCAAAAGGTGACCGTTGTGCAGTAGCTCTCATGAGCCGAAACGAACGACGGGATATGCGCGACGACAAGACGCCCGACCTCGACCAAAATCCATACCACCCGTTCGAGGAAACCGAGCGGCACCGGGCCTTCCAGGAAGGATGGAAGGCCCGGCGGGAACGCCGGCCGCGCGCCGACTGCCCCTACAACCTGTCGCACGCTGACGTCGCCCTCGCTTGGCTCGACGGCTGGACCGCCGCGCAACATCAGGAGAGCGACGACGGGGCGGAGTCCTGGCGCCCCGCAACTACTTCACGTCGTTCGGACACGGACGCAGAGGTGTCCGTCTGGTAAGGAGCTGTCGCCACTCTCCCCACTAGAGCCTCGGTACGACACGACTGGCCGTAATTACCAGCCGCTCCTTCACAACCCGCAATCCAGCGACGCGGACTCCATTCGGGCGTTCCCGTCCATTGATGTGTCTCTTCTTCGGCTAACACGCTCGAATCCGGCTTCTCCGCAGATGCCGAACGCCACACCCATGCCTGCTGCCGACGTCCTTCGCGACGCGACCGAAACGACCTTCACCATCAAACGGCCGGGGGCCGAGGACGTCCCCGCCCTCCTGCACACCGTCGACCCGCCGCCGGAGTGGGAAGCCGACGATGCGCGGATGAACCTCTATTTCGACGTGCCGGCCCGGCCGGATCTCGACGAGGCCATCTACCGGGTCACCCATCCGCGTCTGGACGATTTCCGTGCCCGGCTCATGCGCGTCCAGGCCGGGGGACAGGAACCGGACCGCACGGGCTACCGCGCCGTGGTTTCCGGTAGTTCCCAGTAGGCGCAACCGCCTCAAGGAGATCCCGGGCCCTGCTCCTCCGTCTCCAGTGAGCTCTCGAGGCCGGTCATCTCCAGGCTCAGGCGCCAGAGGCGGCCGGCGGCCTTCTCGTCGTAGGCCTCGGGCGACGGGTTGACCACCTCGGTCTCCTTGAAGTACTGGCCCGTCACCCCCTCCAGCTCCCGCGAGGCCGCGAGATACAGCACGCTCTCAGCCCCCTGCTCCGGACTCTTGTATAGCCACGTAAAGAGGCGGGCCACCCGCGAGAGCCAGTCCGACCCCCGCCACATGTTGGTGGCCACGACGCCCGGATGCACGCAGTTGGCCGTGACGCCAGTGTCGCGCAGGCGGCGGGCCAGCTCGTGGGTAAACAGGATGTTGGCGAGCTTTGACTGGCCGTAGGCCTGCACCATGCCGTAGCTGTCCTCCGCGTTGAGGTCGTCGAAGTCGAGACTCGTGCCCCGGTGGGCCTCTGAGCTAACGGTCACGACCCGCGCTTCTCCCTCCCGTCCGGCCGTCTCTTTGAGAAGCGGGAGCACGAGGTGCGTGAGCAAAAACGGCGCGAGGTGGTTGACGGCAAACGTGGTTTCGAGGTCGTCCGGGGTCTCTTCTCGTTCGGCCAAAAACACGCCCGCATTGTTGATGAGCACGTCGAGCCGGTTGTAGTCGGCCCGGAGCGTTTCGCCGAGGCGGTACACTTCGTCCTGCACGGCCAGGTCGGCGACGTACAGGTCCACGGCGTCTTCGTGGCTGGGATGGGCCTTCTGCGCAACGGACTGAATCTCGGCCTGGGCGTCACGGCCGCGCTCCGGGCTGCGGCACACCATCACCACGTGCGCGCCGAGCCGGACGAGGCCCTTCGCCGTGGCCTTGCCGATGCCGGAGTTGGCCCCGGTGACTACGCACACTTGGCCCTCCATGTCCTTCAGGTCCGATCGGTCCTCCATGGGCACCGCAAATCAGTGAGAGCAAGAGCCTGTCGGGTATGACGCTGA
>CAZTDC010000645.1:0-1974 GCA_964612165.1 uncultured Salinivenus sp. | reverse complement strand
ATGTTGAACGCATAGAAGACGAACGCCACGAGGTCGCCGGTGGTCAGCCGCCCGGCCAGCACCTCGATGCCGCCGTACCAGAAGATCGCCACGAGCGCGCCGAAAAAGAGCATGCCCACCGTGGCCGAGAAGAGCGCCGAGACGAGGACGCGATACTTCGACTCCGTAAAGAGGTCCTCGACGGCGTCGTTGTAGCGTTCCACTTCGTAGTCGGAGCGGGCAAACGCCTTCACGACGCGGATGGAGGCCAGGGCTTCTTCGGCCACGGCGGTCGTGTCGGCGAGCCGGTCCTGGATATCGCGCGACAGTTTTCGGATTTTGCGGCCAAAGTAAACCGCGAATCCGGTGACCAGAGGGACGACCAGAAAGATGATGAGGCTGAGGCGCCAGTTCAGCACGACCATAAGCACCACCGACCCGATCAGGGACAGCGACTGATTGAGCAAGTCGGAAAGCGCGTCCGTGACGGCCTCCCGGACCGAGCCCACGTCGTTGGTGAGGCGAGACGTGAGATCGCCGGTTCGGTTGTTGGAAAAGAACAAAAGGCTCTGGCGGTGCAGGTGCCGGTAGATCTGCTTCCGGAGGTCGGCCACCACCCGCTCGCCTGTCCATCCTAGCAGGTAGCTCCCCCCGAACGAGGCGGCGGCCCGAATCACAAAGAGCGCGATGAGCGCAAGGGTGAGCCAGTCGAGCAGAGAGCGGTTCGCCTCCTCGAAGACCGCATCCACCAGCTCACGCAGGCCCAGGGGCACGACGAGCGCGACCGCCGAGCCCACGATGGTGAGCAGGAGGGCCGCGGCGAGGCGGTACCGGTAGGGACGGGCAAACCGAAAAATGCGCCGCAGGGACGTCCAGAGCCGATCGGGACGAAGGGATTTCTCCTCGGAGGGGGACGACGAATCCGACATGAGAGAGCCGTGGAGGGACAATTACACAATGTCCAGTCTCAACATCGGACCGCCGGCCCAGGTTCGGCGATAAAAGGAAAGGTTCTGCAATAGACCCTACGGACACGGGTCGAAGAGGCGGGTCAACTGCGAATTCGTTCCAAACGAGACGCGTGCAAGGTTGCAGCAGTGATACCAACTTGCGGAATGCTGCACCCTCTCGTTGTTTGGAATGACACCGAGAAGTACCCAAACTGAACCTTAGCACGCTCATTCGACATTTCTGAATCTGGAGGTGCGCCCTATGTCTTCCTCTTCTCTTGTCGTCGGCATGGACGTCGGAGGGTCCACGACGCACCTGCTCGCCCGGCGGCCCGGACGGGACGAGCGCATCGAGCGCCGAGGTCCCGGCGCCAACCCGAATCGGATCGGCCGAGCGGAGGCGGTCGACGTGCTGGCACGCCTCGTGGGGGAGGTTCTTCAAGAGCGACCGGAGGTCGATCATGTGTCGCTCTGTGCCGGGGTGGCCGGGGCCGGGCGGCCGGAGGAGCAGCGCGCGCTATCCGAGACGCTGCGTGCGGCCCTGCAGGAAGTGTGTTCTTCGCTTCGGGTGGAGGTGGTGCACGATGCCCTCATTGCGATGGACCCGGCTTACGACGACGGGAGCGGGGTCGTTGTGATCGCGGGAACCGGCTCGGTGGTGCTGGGCCGCACGACGGACGAGGCATTGCTCCGGGCCGGCGGATGGGGCCACGTGCTGGGCGACGCCGGCAGCGGGTATGCCCTCGGGCGGGCCGGGCTTCGGGCCGTGGCCGAAACGTTTGACGGGGGCGCCGACACGGAACTCCGAGGGCGTGTTCGCGAGCAGTGCGGCATCGACGACCGGGATGCGCTGCTTCGGGCAGTGTACAGCGGCGAGTTCGACGTGCAGGCCGTGGCCCCGCTCGTCATCGAGGCGGCCGCCGACGGGGACGCGGTAGCCTCTGACCTCCTGACCACACAGGTCACACGGCTCGTGGACCAGGTCGGGTGGTTGTTGAACCGGGCCGATGACATCACCCCTCGAATCACCTTGCTCGGCGGCATG
>CAZTDC010000644.1:0-1976 GCA_964612165.1 uncultured Salinivenus sp. | reverse complement strand
CTGCCGGTGATGCAGTACTACAAGATCTCGGTCGACGACGCCGAGCCGTTCTACAACGTCTACGGCGGCACGCAGGACAACGGCTCCAACACCGGCCCCTCTCGCACCGACAACGAAAGCGGCATCCGAAACGCGGACTGGGACAAGACCCTCGGGGCCGACGGCCACGATTCGGCCACCGATCCGGAAACGGACCACATCTTCTACGCCGAAACCCAACGGGGCGGCCTGCACCGCGTGGACCGCAAGACCGGCGACCAGGTCTTCATCCAACCGCAGCCGGGCGAGGACGAAAACTTCGAGCGCTATAACTGGGACGCCCCCATCCAGATCAGCCCGCACAAGGCCGAGCGCCTGTACTTTGCGTCCCATCGCGTGTGGCGGACCGACAATCGAGGCAACAGCTGGACGCCCATCTCCGGCGACCTCACCCGGAACGAGGAGCGCATCGAGCTGCCCATCATGGGCAAGCAGCGCAGCTGGGACAACCCCTGGGACGTGCTGGCCATGTCCAACTACAACACCATTACCTCGCTGGCCGAATCGCCCCAGGACGAGGACCTCGTCTACGCCGGCACGGACGACGGCCTGCTTCACGTCACCGAGGACGGCGGCGAGAACTGGCGCCGCATCGAGCTGGAAGACATTGACGGCGTTCCGTCCAGGGCCTTCGTCAACGACATCAAGGCCGACCGCTTCGACCCCAACACGGTGTACGTGGCGATGGACGACCACAAGAACGGGGACCTCTCGCCGTACCTCATCAAGAGCACCGACCGTGGGCAGTCGTGGACCTCCCTCGCCGGCGACCTACCGGACCGACACCTTGTGTGGCGGCTGGTACAGGACGACGTCAACGAAGACCTGCTGTTTGCCGCCACGGAGTTCGGCATCTTCTTCACGGTCGACGGGGGGGAGGAGTGGATGGAGCTCGGCGGAGCCCCCACCATTTCGTTCCGCGACGTCACGATCCAGCGAACCCACGACGACCTGGTCGGCGGGTCCTTCGGACGCGGCATTTTCATTCTGGACGATTACACGCCGCTCCGCGACATCAGCCCCGAGCTGCTGAATCAGGAGGCGCACCTGTTCGCCCCCCGCGATGCCTTCTGGTACGTCCCCGACGAGGTCTCGGACTCGCAGGGAGACAACGACTACCAGGCGGACAATCCCCCGTTTGGGGCCGTGTTCACCTACTACCTCAAGGAGGGGTACCAATCGAAGAAGGAGGAACGACAGGAACGTGAAGAACAGCTCGACGAGGACGAAGACGTGCCGTTTCCTGGCTGGGATGGGGTGGAAGCCGAGATGCGCGAGCAAGGCCCGAGGGTGGAGGTCGTCATCAAAGACGCCTCGGGCACGGTCGTCAACCGAGTGAAGGCGTCGACGTCCAAGGGCCTACACCGAGTCAGCTGGGACCTGCGGCATTCGTCGAAGGACGTGGTGGGCCTGGAGGAAGGATTCGAGGACATTGACGACGACGGATTTCTGGCCACGCCGGGGACCTACACGGCCACCCTGACGAAGGTCGAAGAAGGCGAGGTCACGACGCTCTCCGATCCTGTTCAGTTTGAGGTGACCCCGCTGCGGGAGGGCACGCTCGAAGGCGCCTCCGACGCGGACATCGCCGCGTTCCGGGACACCCTGGAATCCTTCCAGCAGGAGCTCACGACCGCTTCGAACATGCTTGAGGAGCAAATAGAGACGGTCGAGTCCATGCAGGCGGCGCTCTCGCGGGCAGAAGAAGAGGCCCCCGACCTGATGAGCCGACTTCACGACACCCGAATGACGCTGCTGGAGTTACGGGAGGAGATGGAGGGAAGCGAGGCGAAAAATGAAATCGGGGAGCGCAGTCCTCCGACTCCTACCGATCGCTTTTTCGTTGGCTATCGGGCCCTCAGCACCACGTACGGCCCCACGGAGATGCACAAAGAGACCCTCGAGACGGGTCGGCGCGAGCTCGCTGACATCCGAAG
>CAZTDC010000643.1:0-1977 GCA_964612165.1 uncultured Salinivenus sp. | reverse complement strand
CAAGGATCCGAAGAAGCGATGGGTGGTGAGGAGTAACTTCTCTCCCCCTTTCCCCTCTCTCCCCGGTCACGGCTCCCACCGTGGCCGGGGACGGAACGGGGGTTCCCATTGACGGACCACCTAACAAATGGGAGCCCCGTCAGTCCGATCAGCGAAGCAAATGGCCCGAACTGTGGATGATCTGTGTTCTGTCCCCGCTTCGCTGGCCCAAGATGACGGCATCTACGACTTCTTTCCCTCTTTACGCGTACGCTTTCATAGCCATAATTACTCTCATGATTACGTCTTTAACTCCCCCCCTTCAACAGGTGAGCACGAAGCTCATCGGGTCTCTCCGCGCCCTGTGTGCTGGACTATTTGCACTGCTGCTCCTTGCCTCAGTTCAGCCCGCACAGGCGCAGATGGAAGACAGTGAACTGCCCAAGATCGACTTCAGCGTCAATCTGATGCAGTCGGGCCAGTTTCTTTCGGTCGACAACAACACCGGAAACTGGCACGGCTTTCATCAGGTGCGTGCTGGTCTCGTTTCGAGCGTCCAATTCTCGGAGCGTGTAAGTGGCCTTCTTATGTTGGAGGCCGAGCCCAACGATTTTGGTCAGAACGGATTTGCCCCGGCAGTAGACTTCGTCACTTTAGATCTCGCGCTGACTGATGAGCTAACACTCAGAACGGGCACCCCGGTGACCGGCCTAATCAACTTTCGTGGCTTCTCGGACGGCCCGGTCGTGCAGGGCAATCCCCTCATCGGAAACTCCCCTGCCGACATGATCACCGCAGCCCACGGCGTTAAACTTATCGGCGCCTACGAAACATTTGGTTTTGACGTTACCGTCAATCGTAGTTTTCTGGAAGACTTCTCCAATGGCTCTGGTGTAGCCACGACCGGAGTGAACTTGATTGGTAAAGTCCGATTTACCGGCTCCGACATGTTTAAGGTTGGGCTTGGTGCCGCTACTCATACCGGAGACGGCGTGACACCAAACGGCGATCAGAGTGGCGTCCCTGGCCTAGTTTTCGCGAATGGAGACCGTGAAAACTACAACCTTGCTAACCGAAATGGAGCAAGCGCTTCCACAAACACGCATGTGAACATGCCTGCGAGCACGATTGCTCAGGCTGATGCAAAAATCATGGCCGCTGGCGCGGACATCGATGCCTGGCTAGGATATGCAGTTGAAAACGATACGCCCATTTACGGCGATAACGACTTTAGCGCTCTCTTTGCAGGATTGGGTGCCAAGTATTCGGTTGCAGAAAACTTCCACTTAGCCGGACGCTTCACCTACATTGGCGACCAATCTGAAGGTGCAAGTGACGTCGACCATACGGCCGTCAGCCGGACGCAGCTTGGGATCGGCTATCAGGTCTTCGATAAGGCCCTCTTCAAAGTGGAATATGTCCGGCAGGTTGAGGGCGGAAATACAAGCCTAAGCCGTATTGGCGACAATTGGTCCGGCGTAACTACGGAGCTTTCCTTCAACTTCTAACCTCCTCTGTCCTCGCTAAAAGGTGAGGCACGTGATGAAACTGGGCACCATGTTGGTCCCAGCTGGCTTGGGGCCGTCGCCGTCTGGTGGCGGCCCCAGTGCCATATTTACCGCAGTGCCATTACAGGGCCCCCCTTCATTGCCCCCTCTTCCCTGCTGACGGTCGACTCTCATCTCAGTCATCCAACAGTACGGACGACTCTCGTTACAGCGACCGATGATCCGTGACCCTGACACGATTACCAACCAGTCGAAATCATTCAAGAAAAGAGTGGGACGCTTTGTCCCCGATGCCCGATGACACATTTGTCCCTGCCTCACTCCTAGCTATTGCTTGTGGTCTCCTTCCTCTTCTCTGCCGACCGTGCCTTCTAGTCGGCCGACAGAGAAGAGGGGGGTCCCTCTCTCACGCAACTGACTGCACTCTTTGTTGGACGTAATTCCCACCCGGATTTATGAAGCGCAGAAAGGGAATCCAGACACTGGAAGC
>CAZTDC010000642.1:0-1985 GCA_964612165.1 uncultured Salinivenus sp. | reverse complement strand
CAATCCTCCGGTCGAGTGCCCCCGGAGAAGTTGGAGCGGGACCTGCTTCTTGCCCAGATGGTCGAGGAGGCCGACTCCCCGCGCACGCTGGACCGTTTTGTAGGGAAGGAGACCCTTGACTGGGAGGCGCTGAACAGAAGCCGTCTTGAGGCGCTGCAACGAGAGGGTTCCTGGGAAATGCGCTCCGACGGGATTCTTATTCTCGACGACGTGCCCTTGCCGAAGCCTCACGCCGAGGAAATGGACTATTTGACCTCGATCTACGACACTTGTGAGAAGCGGACGACGACCGGCTACCTGGGGGTTCACCTGTACTACTACCATCCGGATCGGCCGAGCTATTCGCTGGGGCTTCGGCCGTGGTTGAAAACAAGCCGGGAAGAAGGGCCTCTTCCCACAACGGTCGAGAAATCCGGGCGGCGCCGAGCGGAAGAGGGAGAGGAGAAAAGCCGTCTGGACATTGGCTTGGAGATGATCGAGGAGGTCCTCGCCCACCAAGACTGGTCCTTCGAGGCGGTGGTGATGGACAGTTGGTACACGGCCCGGTGGCTGCTTTGGGAATTGACGCGACAGAACGTCGCTTACGTCGGGGAGGCCAGCGCAAACCGCAAGTTTCGGATCGAAGAAAGCGAAGAGCTGCTCGATCTTGAGCAGATCTGGGCGCGCTATGGGACCTCGATGCCTTCCCGATCCCGAAAAGCCCTCGGGTACGGGGCGAAAGAGGCGGCCCAACGGGACCGGCGCATCGGTTCCCTCCGGGCGCGGGCTGTCGAGGCAACGATGCCGGGCGACCAGTACACCCGGGTTGACCAGCCGGTCAAGCTCGTTTTGGTCGAGGGCCTCCACGAGCCGCGCGATAAGGACGGGGGCCGCCACGTTCTCCTGACGAACCGGCGCGGCTGGTCGGTTGAGAAGATCCTCCGGCTTTTCAGCAAGCGCCCGAAGATCGAGGCCGTCCACCGGCGTGGCAAACAGCAGGAAGGATGGCTGAGCTTCCAGACCGAGGATCTGCAGGCGCTTCGGTGTCACCTGGCGCTGTGCCTGGTTCGAGGGACGCTTCTTCAGCTGCTTCGGGCCTGGAGCCGGGCGGCAGCGGCCTATTCGCTTCGAGAATTGATCGAACACTGGATTCGGTCGGTTGCGCGGCTGAAGAAAACGAAAGCAAATCGGTGGACGGTATATCTTCGAAGCGACCATCCGGCTTGGCCTCTTCTTCGAGCGTCTCGACGGAGCCCACCGGTTCATCACTCCTTCACGTAGGGTGACTAACACCTGACGGAATACGTTAACTCCATCACGACGGCTCTTTTTCTAGCATCTTCTCCAGAATCGGGTGGAGCTGTTGCCACACGTTCTGCGCCACAAGTCGATGGCCGGCGGCCGTCGGATGAATCCCGTCGTCTTGCATCAGTGAGTCGACGCCCGCGACGTCTTGAAGGATGAAGGGAATCAGCGTGACGCGGTCGTACTGCGCGGCGATGGTGGGATAGAGCTGACGGAACTGCTTGGTGTACTCGGGACCGAGGTTGGGCGGAATGCGCATACCCGCCAGCAAAACCCGCGACTTTGGATAGGTCGCCAGGGTGGTGTCGATGATGGCCTTCAGGTTTTCCTCGGTCGATGCGAGGTCGACGCCGCGAAGGCCGTCGTTGCCCCCAAGTTCCAGGAGGAGCACGTCCACCTCCTCGTTCAGCAGCCAGCCGATGCGGCTGCGCCCTCCGGCGGTCGTTTCCCCGCTCACGCCCGCGTTCTGCACGGTCACGTTCCAGCCAAGGGAGTCTACTTTCTGCTGCAGGCGGGCGGGAAAGGCGGTCTCCGAGGAGACCCCCCGGCCGGCGGCAATGCTGTTGCCGAGGACGAGCACACGTACCCCGGCGTCGCTCGTGGTGTCGGCGGGCGATGAGGGGGAGGCAGGTGCCTGAGCCGTTGCCGGGGTGTCGGTTGCGGAGCGGCGCGGGGAAGAATTGGAACGATCCTGGCCACAC
>CAZTDC010000641.1:0-1990 GCA_964612165.1 uncultured Salinivenus sp. | reverse complement strand
ACAGTTCATCGACACCCTCGGCGGGATGTGGTTCGAGGGCGAGCTGGAGGGGAAGACCACCGGCATGTTCGTCTCGACCGGCTCCATTCACGGCGGCCACGAGACGACCATTCTCACGAGCCTCGCGCCGCTGATTCACCTCGGAATGGTCTTCGTTGGGGTGCGCTACTCGACGAATGACCAGATGATGACCACCGAAGGCGTCGGCGGGTCGCCGTACGGCCCCTCGACCATGCCGCGCGAAGAATCGGGCGTAGAGGCGCCGACGCCGGAAGAGGTCGAAACCGCCCGGTCGCTGGGCCGCCGCGTGACCCGAGTCGCCGCTCGGTTGCAGGGGGCAGGCGAGGCTCCGGAGATGGAACCGGCTTCCACGTGAGAGACAAGACTCGGCAATCAAGACACAACCGAGACCTCTCAACGGAGACCTCTTCTCTGACGGATAACAGGCTGAGGCCGAGACCGATGCACGACCGCACGCGACTTTCAGTGCTTCTTATGATCAGCACGCTTCCGGTGATGACCGGCGCGGTGCTTTCCCCGGCTCTTCCCGTCCTCCGGGCGGCCTTCGGGGGCGGAGCGGGAGCGCAGACGTGGGCGAGGTGGGCCCTCACCACTCCCGCCCTCTTTACGGCCCTTGGGGCTCCGCTGGCCGGATTCCTGGCCGACCGGCTGGGCCGTCGCCCCGTTCTGTTGATCTCACTGCTCCTCTTTGCCGGCAGCGGGAGCGTTGGCGGGCTTCTCGGCTCGCTGCCCGCCATAACGGCGTCGCGAGCCCTCCTCGGACTGGCGGCCGGCGGCGTCGGCACGGCCGCGACGACGATGATTGTGGATTACTACGGCGAAGACCGAGCTCAGGCGCTGGGTGGTCAGGCGGCGGTCATGGCCCTCGCAGCGATGGCGTATACGGTCGCGGGCGGCGTTCTCGCTGACCGTTCGTGGCGCGCGCCGTTCGGGATCTATCTGCTTGGGGCGGCGGCCGTTGCGCCCGCCGTTTCGTTCCTCCCCGAGCCGAAGACGTCGGCTCAGCAGAACGAGGCGTCCGGCGATTCGGACCGAGGCAATGGCGTGCCCTGGGGACAGGTCGCCGCCCTCTACGGACTTGCGTTTCTCGGGCTGGCGGTGTTCAACCTCATTCGGGTAGAGCTCCCGTACTACCTGCGGTCGATGGGACTGAAGTCGGGACTGTGGATTGGCGCCATCCTCTCCGGCGGCACGGTCCTCGGCGCCCTGGCATCCCTCAGTTACGACCGGGTCCGCAGGCAAGTCGGCCGGCGAGCAGCGCAGGCTGTTGCCTTTGGACTGTTTGCCGCCGGATTCAGCATTGTCGTCGCGGCTTCCTCCTCATTCGGGGTGCTGGGAGGTGTCGCCCTGGCCGGCGGTGGCATGGGCCTGCTCGTCCCTTCCCTCGCCGACGGGATTGGAGACCAGGCGCCGAGTCGCGTTCGGGGACGCCTCATGGGCGGGCTCAGTACCCTCCGCAATCTGGGCCGGTTCGCCTCGCCCCTCCTCACCCGTCCGGGCCTGGTAGGAACCGGAGCAGCGGCTCCTTTCGTGGGCGGCGCGTGGGTGGCCGGGCTCCTGTCTACCGCCCTCCTCCTCTGGACGGTTGGCACGGCGAAAGCAGCCAGCCCCTCCGCCCCCGTCGAATCTCCGCCCGTAGAGCCGGCCTCCTGCCAGTGAGCCTGCCCTCCGTTTCCGCTCTTTCAGTCAGGTGTCCCGCCAAGGATCTTCACCTTCCGCTCACAAATCGAGCAACAACCTATGACCCAGCACCTCACAACTGAACAATCGAATGCGTCCCGACCCTGTATCCGCCGAAGCGAGGAGCGCGGCGTGCAGGACCTCGGGTGGTCGACCAATTATCTGACGTTTTCCTTCGCTGACTACCACGATCCGGACTGGATGGGCTTCGGTCCCCTGCGGGTCTTGATCGAAAGCCACATCGATCCGCGCTCGGGCTTCTCCGAGCACCCGCACCGCAACGTCGAGA
>CAZTDC010000640.1:0-1993 GCA_964612165.1 uncultured Salinivenus sp. | reverse complement strand
GCCCACGTGGAGCTTCTCGTCGGTTGGGGCCCGCTTCCGCAGCATACTTTCCATGTAGAGCTGCGACTGGCGGAAGCGACCAAAGATGGGCTCAACTTGTTTCCACCTCGCGTCGATCGGGTCAGAAGGATAGCAGAGCTCATCGCTCTGAGGCGATCTTGTGAGTAGGTTGGTGCCGTTCACAAGACTCTGACCGACGCTTTTCTGTTGTCTAAACCGGTCTTTAGCAATCCGGTAAACAGGTTCTGTAACCCTCACGGGGATGCCAACCAAGAGGCATCGCCTCTTTCCACAATCAACTACGGTTCCTGAATGTCTATGTGTAGAGTCATCCGGTAAAACAATCTCACGTGTGAGGGAGACACCGCAGAAACCATGAGCGTCGTCCGTGCACGATTTAGAACGACTCTCATTCCTTCGTAGCTGCGTTTAGTTGTGGTCGGGGTTACGCTAGACACTCTCATTCTTTCGTAGCCAAGAGGCGGCCAACGATCCGTTAGGTGTGGCTCTCATTCCTTCGTGGCCGTCGTAAGAGAGATGAAACAGCACCCTGCCCCCCGTCTGCACACGTAATCCCCTGTCCTCGAAGTAACTCTCATTGTTTCGTATCGCCTGATTACACTCGGTATAAGAGGCTCTCATTCCTTCGTAGCCACGCTCTCATTTCCTAGTACCCTCGTTCTCATTCTCTCGTACCCAGCTCTCATTAATTCGTACCTTGGCTCTCATTCCTTCGCACCCAGACAGCGTAACCTCTTGGTAGACAAATGACTAGCTTCTTCCTTCAATAGAACAATAAAACCAATATTAGTAATGCTCCAATGGCTGGGGCAGTGCGAAAAAATGAGAGTTAAAGCGAATTACGTCCAGCGAAACGGCAAATCGGACTTCCAAGGGGTACGAAAGAATGAGAGTTTGCTGTCGATTCTCAGCTTTGAGCACGTTATCATGTCGGCGGTCCATAACGGGACCCCTACCTCCCAACATTAGCTCTCATCCCTTCGTACCGGCTGGCATGTCCGAATCACAGTTGAAGCTTTTCGACGGGGACGAGATGGTCGTGAAGGCCAACGACCTAGTCCGCGCGAAGGCCAACTGGACGCGTTTGGAGCACCGAGTCGTGGGAATGATGATCTCCCAGCTCGATAAGGAAGATGAGGCCTTTGCTCCCCAGAAGATCTACATCAAGGACCTAATGGAGCTTTCGGGCACCGATTATGGCGCGCTCTATGAGCGCGCAGAAGCCATCTGCTCTAAGCTTCTAAAGCAGGAGGTCTACATCCGCGATGAAGTCGACGGTAAACGTCGTTACCGGGGATATAGCCCGATTGTAATGTGTGAGTACGTCGAAGGTGACGGATGCATCGTTGCCCAGTTCAACGAGGCAATGAAGCCCTTCCTACTGCAGCTGAAGAAGAGATTCACGATGTACCGGCTGCAGAACTTCATGAAGCTGACCTCTCAGCATTCGATGAGGATCTACGAGCTTCTGAAGATGAGATCCGATCTACGTCATCTCCGCATCACAGTGGATGAGCTCCGCGCAATACTCTCTTGTGAGCACAGTTACTCCCGATTTTCTGACTTCAAACGAAAGGTGATTGACAAAACGCAAGAAGAGATTGCCGAAAAGACCGACATCATCTTTAAGTACCAAGTCGAGCGTCAAGGCCAGACTCCAACCCACATTCGGTTCATCATCGAAGACGAAAACGAAGAACAACTGCGTGAGGCCGGAGCGTCCCGAGAAGATGAAGCTCCAAGTAGAGCCTTGGATCAGCCGCTAAACGGTTCAGGCGGAAAACCGGAGGGAGTAAGTGCGCCTAAGATTGACATCTACGCCCTCGTTCTAAACGATCTTACGCAGGAGGAGATTGACAACCACTCCGAAGAGGAGATACGAAGCCTCATTAACGACAAATACGAAGACGCCAAAGACCTCGAGAAATCAGAGGTCAACCGTGCAAACCTAGTCCGAAGCAGAGTAGTCTCC
>CAZTDC010000639.1:0-1994 GCA_964612165.1 uncultured Salinivenus sp. | reverse complement strand
CAGGCCCAGCCCATCCGCATCCTCGACCTGGACACGATGGACCTGCAGAAGGTGCCGTGGGAGGGGGAGCGCCACAAAAATCCCGTGTGGCTCGGCGAGACGGTGTATTTCCTGTCCGAGCGTGACCGCGCGATGAACGTGTGGGCCTACGACACCGCCGCCGATTCGCTCTGGCAGGTTACCTCCCACGACACCTACGACGTGAAGGGCCTCGCCGCCGGCGACGGCCTCGTCGTCTACGAGCAGGCCGGCTACCTGCACCGCTACGATCCCGAAACGGAAGAGACGAACCAACTCGAAATCAGCGTGCGGGGCGATCTGCCTTGGACACGTCCCGACTGGAAGACGGTTGGCGATCAAATCCGCACGGCCCGACTCTCGTCCACCGGCCAGCGGGCCGTCATGGAGGCGCGCGGCGAGGTCTTCACCGTGCCCACCGAGCACGGCGACGTGCGGAACCTCACCGAAAGCTCCGGCGCCGCCGACCGCAGCCCTGCCTGGTCGCCCGACGGAGAGCAGGTGGCGTGGTTCTCCGACGCCTCCGGCGAGTACCAGCTGTTCGTGGCCGACCAAAAAGGACTCACAGAGCCGAAGCAGTTCGATCTCCCCGGCCCCACCTTCTACTACGAACTGGAATGGGCGTCCGACAACACACACGTCCTCTTCACCGACGCCAACCGCACCCTCTGGACCCTCAACACGGAGACCGGCGAGACCACGGAGGTGGACACTGACCCGTACGCCACCCCGGAGCGGGCCATCGATCCGGTATGGTCACCCGATAGCAAATGGATTGCTTACACCGTCCGGCAGGACAACCTGCACCACGCCGTGATGCTCTACTCAATGGAGTCCGGTGAAACCACCCAGGTGGCCACTCGACTGGTGGAGACGCGCCACCCGACGTGGGGAGCGGACGGCGACTACCTCTACTTCTTGGGCAGCACCAACCTTGGCCTCGACACTGGCTGGCTCGATATGAGCAGCTACGGCCGCCCCACGACCTATGGCCTCTACGCGGCCGTTCTGTCGGCTGAGGGCGAGTCTCCGCTTTTGCCGCGCAGCGACGAAGAGGAGGAAAAGGAGGACGAGGACCAGAAGAAAAACGACGGCAATGGAGAGTCGGACACCACGCCGGTCGAAATCGATCTCGACGGCCTCTCCGAGCGCATCGTCTCCCTCGGCGTCCCCAAAGACACGTACAGCGGACTGCGGGCCGGGCCGTCGGGCACCCTCTTCTACGTCGAGGAGTCCGCCCCAGTCGGGGAAAATCCCGGCGACCCGACCCTCAAGCGCTACTCTCTCGATGACCGGAAGAGCACCTCGTTCATGGAGGGCGTCCAGCAGTTCACGCTCTCCCACGATCGGCAAAAGCTGCTCTACCACGCGAAAGGGACGTGGGGCGTCGTGCCGACGAGCGGCAATCCCTCAGCGGGTGACGGGGCGCTTTCCACGAATCTGCGAGCGCGCATCACACCGCCGAAGGAATGGAAACAGATCTACCGGGAGGCCTGGCGCTTCCAGCGCGACTACTTCTACGTCGAGAACCTGCACGGGGCCGACTGGCCGACCGTCTACGAGCGCTACGAGCCCTGGCTGGAGCACGCCCAGCACCGGGAAGACGTCAACTACGTGCTGGACGTGATGGGCGGCGAGGTGTCCGTTGGGCACTCCTACACTGGCGGCGGAGACACGCCGGAGGTCGACCAAGTTGCTGTTGGCCTTCTCGGCGCCGACTTGGAGGCGGATGGGGGCTACTACCGGTTCACCCGTATCTTTGAGGGCGAACCCTGGACCGACGCGAGCGGCCCCCTCGCCGCCCCCGGCATCGACGTCGAGGCGGGCGACTACCTGATTGCAATCGACGGCACGGAGGTGACGGCGTCCGACAACCCGTACGTGCCCCTCGAAGGCACGGCCGGACAGCAGGTCATTCTCACCGTCAACGACGAGCCGACTGCCGAAGGGGCGCGGGAGGTCACCGTCGTGCCCAC
>CAZTDC010000638.1:0-1994 GCA_964612165.1 uncultured Salinivenus sp. | reverse complement strand
GTCATCGTGCCCCTGCTCCGTCACGTGCAGCCGAAGGGGCGGGTCAGCACCATTGCCAAGTGGGAGGGGATCACGATTGACCCGGTGGGCGCAATTCTGGCGGTGCTGACCCTCGAGACGCTGCTTCTGCTCAACAATCCGCGGGAGGCGGGGGCGGATGCGTCCCACGCCATCGCGGAGGTGGCCAAGGGCCTGGGGCTGGAGATTTTTGTGGCGCTGGGGGTGAGCGTGGCGGCGACGATGCTTCTGGTGTTTATCCTGCGGCAGCGGATGGTGCCGGACTTTCTCCGGAATCCGGTGACGCTGATGGTGGTGGTCGTGGCCTTTGCCGTCTCCAACGCCCTGCAGCACGAGGCCGGCCTGCTCACGACGACGCTGATGGGGATTGCCCTGGCCAACCAGCCCTACGTCTCGGTCCAGCGGATCATTGAGTTTAAGGAGAACCTGCAGGTGCTTTTGATCGGGTCGCTGTTTGTGCTTTTGAGCGCGCGGCTGGAACTGACAGCCCTCAACTACATCGACCTGAACGTGCTCGTTTTTCTGGGCATCTTGGTTGTGCTCGTGCGGCCGATTGCGGTGTTGCTTTCCACGATCGGGACGAAGCTGGAGTGGGAGGAGAAGGTCTTTCTCTCGTGGCTGGCGCCGCGCGGCATCGTGGCGGCGGCCGTGGCCTCGCTCTTTGCCTACCAGCTGCGTCCGGTGTACCCGGAGATGATCGACGGGATGGTGCCGGTGGTGTTTGCCGTCATCGTGGGGACGGTCGCGATTTACGGGCTGACGGCCGCGCCGCTGGCCCAGTGGCTCGATCTGGCCGAGCCGAACCCGGACGGGCTTTTGTTTGTGGGCGCCTCTCCCTGGGTGCGCACCGTCGCGCGGCGGGTGCAGGAACTGGGCTTTTCGGTGTCGATGATCGACAACAATCCCAACCACGTCGAGCGGGCCCGAAAGGAGGGGATCGACGCCCGCCAGGCCAACGCCCTGTCCGAGTCGGTGCTCGACGAGGTGGACCTCAGCGGCATCGGGCGCCTGCTGATCACCATTTCGAACGACGAGGTCGCCTCCCTGGCGGCGCTTCACTTCTCGGAGGTCTTCGACTCGACGGACATCTACCAGCTGGCTGCCGGTCCCGAGAGTCGAGGCGGGGAGGAGGACGTAATGCCCAGGCACCTGCGGGGCCGCCCCCTCTTCGGAGAAGCGACCCACTACCAGTCGCTGAAGGCCCACCTCGAGCGGGGGGACGAGGTCAAGGTGCTGAAGCTGTCGGAGGACTTCTCCGAGGAGGAGCAGCAGGAGTACTACACCTACGAGGATCTTGCGACGCAGTACGACGAGTACACAATCGTTCCGCTCTTTATCCTGACGTCGAACGAGTCGCTGGAGGTCGTCTCCGAGATGGGACAGTTTCGCCTTCGGCCCGAGGACCGGCTCGTGGCGCTTGTCGGCACTGGGCCCGACGTGCGGCGTCCAGCCGAAGATCAGGACACCGAAGGGGCCTCCCCTGCGACGGAGAATGCGATCTTTGAGGTTGAGAATTCACTGTCGGGAGATGGCGGGGCGACGCGAAAATGAGCACATCGCCGGAGCGGAGCGTGTGTCCAGATGGTCATTTCAAAAGCGCTTTGGCGGATTGTGTGAGGCCGCTCTGTTACAGGCAAGTCCACTGTTCAGCCTCATCCGGCCGCCAGTTCGCCCCTTCGATCTCGTTGTTCTGATTCATCCATAGCTCATGGGGCCGACTTCTGTTTGCGTCGGTCGGTGAGGTGAGGAGGACAAATCTTCGTTTGCAGAAGGGCGCAAGGGTCGAGCTTGCAGGCTGTCCCGTCGACCCTTTTTTTGGAGCAGCATTCGTTGGGCACATATTCCAGCAAGCGAGTCCTCGATCAGAGACGACACAATGGCCAACGACGGAGCGCCCAAACAAGAGCCTGGCCTCGGCTTTGCGGGCGCCTCCACCCCTTCGGTCTTCTGCTGTAGAGGAACAAGCATGGTTTCAC
>CAZTDC010000637.1:0-1997 GCA_964612165.1 uncultured Salinivenus sp. | reverse complement strand
AGATGATTGTTAGTAGACGGAATCGAGCACAACAGGTTGTGTGCATAGACTAGGGCCAGCGCGGGGAAGAAGGTCCTCCATCTCCGCGAGAAGGGCGGGAAGCGCCACCGGGTGCCCGCCCACCACAAGCTCCGGGAGCGAATGGACGAGTACATCAGCGTAGCCGGCATCGGAGACGAGGAGGAGGCACCCCTCTCTCAGGCGGCCCAGCAGATCGCCGCGCATTCCGACTCGCGGACCATGGGGCCCCACGACCGGCGCGAGAAGCGCATAGAGCAGGGGGAAATCGAAAGAGTGAGGTTTGAGTGAGGACACTAAAAGTGAAGAACTGGGGCTTGTGCTCTGGCGAATGGCCCCGTTGAGACGGAAAATCCTCTGCTCGTCCGCAGGATGAACTCGCATGCGGGCGCTCTCTCGGCAGCCCGTGGATCGGGACCGAGGTAGCCCAAGGAGAGATCGAGCAGGCAAGGATTTGAGGTATCAGCGAAGGGATGCTGTTTATCTCAAAACCGGTGCATTCGACCAGTCTCTACCGCCGAATCGGACACCCCTCCTTCACAAAATCAACCTTGAGTAGCGCTGAGAGCATATTTTCTTCTCACACGGAACGACGGAAGAACCTGCGTGACTGTCACAGCTAGTCCGTTTTCCCGTCTAAAGCGGGAGTACTGCTCAATCACTGCCCACATACTGCTCAGGAGCAGCACCACGCGCCGTTCCCGAAGGTCCATAGGGAGTGGAATGGTAGGCCACCGCAGTCGGCGAGCTGCAAGCTCACGTCTTGAAGTCCATTTCGAGCTGTCGCCCGCTTCTTCCCTTTTCTCCGGTCAAAGATGAGACGCTGATGCCGAGTAGACGCACCGGCTCCTTTGAGGAATGCGGTCGGCCTAACAAGCGCTCCACCAGGGTCATCAGCTTGTCTACCGATCGAACGGGCCGATCCAGGGTTGTCTGGCGCGTGGACACCTTGTGGTCGTGGCTCTTGAGCTTCAGGGTTACCGTTCGCCCCCGCTGGCCCGCCTCCTGGAGCCGTCGTGACACCCGCTCTGCAATCGGGCGGAGTCGGTCAAGCATGGCCTTTGGGTCGCTTAGGTCGTCGGAGAACGTCCGCTCGGCCCCCACAGACTTCCGCTCCCGATCGGGGCGTACGGGACGGTCGTCATTACCCATAGCGAGCTTCTTGAAGTGGCGCCCCCGCTTGCCGAAGTGGTGAACAGGGGCTCGCTCGTCGGCGTCTTGCAGATCCGCTCCCATGTCGATCCCGAGCTCCTGCATCTTCTCGGTGGTCACGGGGCCGATGCCGTGAAACTCCTCCACCGCAAGGCCCGCAATGAAGTCCTGCTGCTCTTCCGGCTCGATCACGGTAAGCCCGTTGGGCTTATCCCGGTCGGACGCTACCTTCGCGACGAACTTGCTGGACCCAATGCCCGCCGATGCGGTCAGGCCCGTTTCTTCTTGGATCTCCTTCCGGATGCGCCGTGCGATGAGTGTGCCGGAGGGGGCCCCCTTTTCGGCTCGGTTACGTCCAGGCAGGCCTCGTCCAGTGAGAGGGGTTCGACCAGATCCGTGTACCGACGGAGGATCTTTCGGATGCGCTTCGACTCCTCCTGGTACACCTCCATCCGCGGAGGCACGAAAATGAGGTCAGGGCACTTCCGCTCTGCTTCCACCGCAGGCTGGGCGGAGTGCACGCCGTGGGGCCGCGCTTCGTAGCTGGCCGTCTGCACGACGCCTCGTGGGGGCGTTCCCCCAACCGCAATCGCCTCCCCTGCGTACTTGTCTGGAAAATCGCGTTGCTCGATGGAGGCGTAAAAGGCGTCCATGTCCACGTGGACGATGCGGCGGGGCTTTCCTGCACCGGTTCGGTTATAGTACTGGGTAGAGCGCGAGAAGGGCGTGTAAAACTTGCCCCTTTAGGGGCGGCTGGAGCTGTCGCTAGGCGAACCCTTCTCGTCGAACGAAGTGAGAATGATGTTTCACCCTCGAAACTTACAGCT
>CAZTDC010000636.1:0-1998 GCA_964612165.1 uncultured Salinivenus sp. | reverse complement strand
CTACCCGAACCCGGTGCGGCAGCAGGGCACCCTTGAGTACGCCCTGCCGGAGGCCTCCGAGGTGACGCTTCGTGTCTACGACGTGCTGGGGCGGGAGGTGGCGACCGTAGAGCAGGGCCGGAAGCAGGCGGGGCGGCACACGGTTCGCTTGGAGACCGGCCAGCTGTCGAGTGGCGTCTACTTTGGCCGCCTCGAGGCCGGGGGCCAGACGCTGACCCAGAAGATCACGGTCGTGCGCTAGCATTGCGCTCTCGGTCGCCCAACATCGAATCATCTCTAAGGAGAGGGCCTGCCCCCGGTGGGAGCAGTTCACGGGGCGGGCCCCGCTCCTGGGGTTTCTGTCACGCTTTTTTGACTGACCGTACACACAGACCGATGCACTTCATCAATCGAGCACCGTCTACGACGAGGCACTTCGCTCAGATCACGATTACGGGTCTTCTGATCCTTGGACTGGCCCTGCTGGGGACCGGCTGCGGCGGGTCGGGGGCCAACGGCGATGGAGACGGCGACGGCGATGGGGACGGAGACGGAGGGGAGACGGTCGTGCCGGCGGCCCCGAGCGGCCTTTCGGCCACGCCGGGGGACGGGGCGGTGGAGCTGACCTGGGAGGCCGCCGAGGACGCGGAGAGCTACAACGTGTACCGGGCCACCTCCTCGGGCGTGGACGCCTCGGGCTCTGCGCTGATGGAGGGGGTCTCCGGAACCGACTATACCGACGAGGACGTCGACAACGGAACGACCTACTACTACGTGGTGACGGGGGTGGCCGACGAGGAGGGAGATCCATCGGGAGAGGCGCAGGGGACCCCGTTTGCGGCCCCGAGCGAGCTGAGCGGCACGTCGGGGGACTCGCAGATCGAGCTTGACTGGAGTGGGGGAGCGGGAGCGGAGACCTACAACGTGTACCGCTCGACCAGTTCGACCGACGGCGCAACCGGTGATCCGCTTGAGTCCGGGATCTCGGAAACGAGCTACACCGACGAGGGCGCGGAGAACGGGACGACCTACTACTACCGGGTGACCTCGATCAATTCCGAGGACGAAGAGAGCAGCGCATCGAACGAGGTGGAGAAGACGCCCTTCGACGACCCGCCCGACCGGCCGTAGCGGTCAAGCACTTCAGCGAGAATTTTATCATTTCCGATTGACGACGTGCTCCTGACCCTGTCTGATCCACTTCTTCGCAGTGCGTCCTTCGCTTCGGAGGATCGGTGGCTGCTTTGGGCACGGATGCGGATGTATTCCGATCATTTGGAGCTGACCGGCTGGTCATTTTTCGGGAGGCACTACCGGAACCTTCCTCTTGGCCAGGTTGAAAAGGTCGACTGCGAAGATGGCCATCTCCTTCTCGGTCTGGAGACCGGGGAGCAGTTGTCCCTCATTCTCGACCATGCAGCCTCCTGGGCAAATCTCATCGAGGCCCAGATCAACGTGCGCGATGATCTGCGTTCGGACGCGTAAAGTCAGGCTGCCCTCCGCGCGAATTGTGCTCTGTCGCGGCCTTTTCGTGTTTCCCTCCTTTTCTCAACTATAGATTGGCATTACCTTTGTAATGTAGAAAAAACAACGCTTTTCGTGGGAGGCAACGCACCATGACTGCCGTTCGGGCTCGAATTCCGAGCCGAGTAATTGAAACATTTCGTCGGTTGTGTTTGGGCATTCAGTCGCTATATTGCACCGCATTCCGTACACCGGAATCGACTCTCCGAATCAAATCGTTTCCCTCTCTTTCGAACGACAAATCTAGCATCTCATGTTGCGATCAAGCAATAAACGAATCCTCTTCGTTTTCTCGATTTTGTATTCTCTTCTTGCCGTCGCTCCACTTCTGGATGCTCAGGCTCAGGATTGGCGGCAGAACGCTCGTATCATAGTGCTCGTGGAAGACGTTCCTTCCTGGGAGGGACCCCGCGGGTCCCTGAGTGCACTTCAAGACTCACTCAACCTCAGTCGCGGGTTGAATTAAGCGGTCGACATGATTCCAGCGCGCTCCAT
>CAZTDC010000635.1:0-2002 GCA_964612165.1 uncultured Salinivenus sp. | reverse complement strand
TGGTCCAGGTGTCTCCGCCGTCGGTCGACTTGTAAAGACCGCGGTCCCCTCCACTGTCCCAGAGGGGGCCCTGTGCCGACACCCAGATCACATCGGAGTCCTCAGGATGAACGATCATCGTGGAGATGTGCTCGGAATCTTCGAGGCCCATGTTTTTCCACGTTGTGCCGCCGTCGGTACTTTTGTAGACCCCGTCGCCGTATCCCACGTGACGGCCACCGACGTTTTCCCCCGTGCCCACCCAGACGGTGTTCGGATTGTTGGGGTCGACGACCACAGACCCAATCGAGTATGAGGACTGGTCGTCAAAAATCGGGTCCCAGGTCGTCCCGGCATTGGTCGTTTTCCAGACGCCGCCGGACCCGACTCCCACGTACCAGGTGTTCTCGTCTTCAGGATGGAAGGCAATGTCGGCGATGCGGCCGCCGTTGATGGCCGGACCGATGTTGCGGAGCTCCATCGCGTCGTAGCTTGTTTCGGAGACGATACTCTCCTCCTGAGCCCAAAGCGAGGTGCTCCCGGAGAACATGAGCAAACAAAGAAGCGAGAGCAGGCGTGCCGTGTCCAGTAACGAGCTCCTCATTTGAAGCAAAAAAGAGTCGGTTCGTGGGTAGTGGGGCGGATTTGATTTTAACAGGGGGCGAGAGGACATGCAACTGACGTCGGCGAGCTTCGCTCTTCCAATTCAACAGGCCAGTTGCATTTTGGGCTATCAGTCTGCCGTTTCCCTGACGGGACAGCCCCCGTGCTGAGGACCCTCCTCGTCCGTGCTTTCCTGACACCAGCCAGGAAGGAAGAGCAACAGAGTCTCAACTCGTCCGACAGACGCTCCCAATGCAATTGCTAGGCCGGTTGTAACTCGGTAGGGTCCTACAGACCTGAAATTATCCAGTCCCGCTCCCTTTCTGAGCCCCTTCCATACACGTTCTCACCACCACCGGTCCCGAAAACAGCACCAAGGCCGTCCTCGATGAGCTTCTGGACAATGACACGCTCGACGAGTTCATCGTCTGCAAGTCCTGCACAGGGTCCCGCAGCCTCATCAGATCGGACCGTCCGGAGGCGACAGGCATAGGATAACCGTCCCTCATCTTCTTTTTTGGTTCGCCCCTGCTCTGGATTATGACCGACTCGCCCCCGGAGTCCGCCGATGCTGACGCTTCTCCGTCCCCCCTCCGCCGCGTGCTGGTATGGGGCGGAAGCATCGTCGGCGGACTTCTCGTCCTCCTTCTCGTCGCGGCGCTGCTCCTGCCCCAGCTCTTCACGTCCGAGCAGCTCAAGGGCTACGTCGTTCCCCCGATGGAGGAGGCCACCGGACGAACGGTGGAGATTGACGAGATCGGGCTGCGGGTGCTCTGGACACCGGCCGTGAGCGTCTCCGGGTTTCGGCTCGCCAATCGAGAGGGCTTTGGGGACGAGCCCGCCGTGGAGGCCGGTGAGCTGAACGTGGAGGTGGCCCTCTGGCCCCTCCTCACCGGCGCCATCGAGCCGACCGCCATTGAGCTCATCGATCCGGTGATTCGATGGGAGGTGACGGAGGAGGGCTCCAACTTTGACGACATGATGGCCACGGAGGACACAACCCAGGCTGAGGAGGCAGAAAGCGGAGGACTGCCCATCCCCGTCTCCAACTTCCGCACGACCGGCGCCCAGCTTCGATACACGGACGCGACCACCGGTCAGGCCCTCTTCCTCGACCTCGGCGCCCGGCTCAGCGCCCTGCCCGACGGCGACGCCATTACGAGCGAGGGCACCATCGACCTCCACTCCCTGCGGGCCGTGCTCCCCGACGTGCAGGCCGATACGATGGCGGTGACCGACGCCCAGATCGACTACGACGTACGGGCCGCCCTGGGGGCGGGCCGCATCGATCTCTCTAATTTGTCCATCCAAACGGCCCCGATCACGCTCACGACCACCGGCACGATCACCCGCCTCAACACGCGCCCGGCGGTGGACCTGACGGTCGAGACGAAAGAGGCCGACCTGGCGAAGCTCGCGG
>CAZTDC010000634.1:0-2004 GCA_964612165.1 uncultured Salinivenus sp. | reverse complement strand
CGAAACGGGGCTACTCGTCGTCCCCGCCGTCGGTGAGTATGTCGACGTCTTCGGCCGGTTCCTCCTCGGAAAACACGGGTTCCTCGGTCGCCGTCTCTGACTCCTCCTCCTCACTGTTCCGTGACCACTCGCGTGGACTGTGTCCGTGACACATGCTACAATGGAACATACCAGTTCCGGACGGTTAAACGATCCGTCGACGATCGGTGGCGTGAGTAGCGAGCGCAGCCGGCAATGAACGACGGCGTGGCGTCCACTACCGTGACGAGGCGAGGGCTCTTGCCCGTCGGTCTCGAAGTGGAATCAACGATGGAGCAGCAGACGCTCGGGGGCCGTAACCTCACCGCGCTTCGTGCCGAATACGAGCGGAAAGTGACGGAGGAACTGCCGGAACGGGCACGGCGAAACGGCGACTGGCCGATCCGGGCCGACCACTGTTTCGGCCGGGTCGTCTTAGACGCGCTGTTCGAGGACGAGTGGTACGAGCACGTCGATGGGTCACCCGCTTACGAGCAGCTGTCGGCCGAGCAGCTGCGCGAAGCGATTCGGATCGCCGATCGACTGATCGATGACGGAAGGCCGGCCGTGGAGGAGTTGAACCGTCGATCGTTGCGGTGGCGGGGGGAGTCCTAGCGGTCATCGGATGGTTCGCCTCCCGCCGTTCGTCCACCGGCGCCGCTCCCGTTACCCGTGCATCGCTCGGTCGGTGGCGGGAGGAACCGTTCCGATCGATGCGATCCGTGGTACCGGTATCGGACCCCTTCGGCCGCTCCGAAACGATGGTATCAGGAAGACATTAGTCGCAATATGAGGGCGATAACAAATGGACTGAAGTGTGATTGGTAAGCAGAAACACCGATCATGAGAATCCGGCCGGCCACAGTGACATAATTCCGAGTTGTGAACGCCATGGGAGAAATGACGAAAGACGAGGTGTTCGAGGTATTAAGTAGTTCACGGCGGCGGCTGATCCTGTACCATCTGTATCGGCGCGGCGGCGAGGCGGAGTTACGAGAGCTCGCAGAGGACACGGCGGAGGCCGAGCGAGAGGGGGAAGCGGTCGACGACGACGTCATCAAACGCTTCTACATCTCGTTGTATCAGACCCACGTTCCGAAACTCGAGGAGGTCGGGCTCGTTCGACACGACGGTGACGCCAATACGGTGTCGTTGACCGACAGGGCCGAGGAGATCGAGGGCGTTCTGAAAACGGAGTCCGAGCCCGGCCGGCAGTGGTCGATCTACTACGGAGCACTCGCGCTCCTCGGGACCGCGCTCGCCGTCGGACAGGTCGCGGGGGCATTGCCGCCGGAGACGAGCATCGTGTTCGCCGCCACGGTCCTGCTGCTCGCGGCGTTTCAATACTACGAGACGGAGGTCAAACGGCCCGACTACCACTTTCTCGAACAGCTGATAGAGGAGTGAGAGGACGCGTCTCACGGTCAGATCGCGTACTGCAGGCCGACGATCAGAAGAATGCCGACGACGCTCAGGAGCGTCCAGGCGGCGGCCGGGATCACGGCGAGCGGGCCGAACCCGAGGGTACCGACCGTGACGAGTGCGATGACCGCGCTCGCGATGGAGGGTACAGTCCACGTCCGACTCGCCTCTTCGGACTCCTCCTGGTCCTCCTCGTCGAGGGGTTCCATATACCGTAACAGCTGAGTGACCGACTGCTGGAGCTCGATGGTCCCGCGGTTCTTGTCGTAACTGACGACGCCGAGCGAATCCATCTTCGGCAGATGACACTGGTAGAGTCCGATGTAGACGCGCTTTCGCTGGTCGGAGGAGAGCTGCCGAACGCTGATGTCGTTCTCCTCGGCCGCGATGTGCTCGGCGAGGTCGTTCAGCTCCGCGCTCCCATCGTTCCTGCGTAGGTACTGAATAACCATTCGTCGCCGACTGTTCTTCAGTAGATCGAATATCTCACCTTTCGTTAACTCTGCCCCGTTCGAGCGGGACGTCTTCCCGATGTCGTCCAAGTTGGAGACATCGGTCTGTACC
>CAZTDC010000633.1:0-2005 GCA_964612165.1 uncultured Salinivenus sp. | reverse complement strand
ACATGAACCAGATCACCCTCCAGGACACGCACCGCAACCTGGCGAACAACCAGTATCAGATCGAGATTGAGGAAGACGTTCGCGTACGGGCGCTGGAGGCCGTGGAGCGGATGCTGGAGATTGGATAGGCCCGGACGGACCAGCGGGCGTGTGGATGCCCGGCGGCACGGAGCGGCGACCTATTGAAGCGTGAGGTCGATCACGAGGGGGAGGTGGTCGGAGGCGGTGGGGGTATCGTCGCGCTGGAGGTCGTACTCCTCGAGTTGGGCGTCGGAGAGGGGACGGGTCGTGAGGGCAAACTCGTGGATCACGTCCACCACGCTGTCGGTCACGTAGGCGTAGTCGAGGCGGCCGGGAGGGAAGGAGCTTCCGGCACTGAACGTGGTCGCATGGAGCGGCGCGCCGGTCTGTCGGGGATTGGTGTCGAGGAGGAAGGAGTTGTCCCAGTCTGGCGCGGCCGATTGCCCAAACTGATCGGTGTTTACAATCTCTCCGGTTCGGAGCGTGCGGGGTTGTTGGGGATCGCCCACGAAGTTCATGTCACCAGCCACCACGATAGGGGTGTTAACCCCGACCCCGAACGGGCCTTCCTCCTGCGTCACGTCGCGCATAAAGGCCGCGACGCCGTCCACCGTTTCCTGTCGCAGCCGATCCTCTTCGTTCCCACTGCAGCACTTCGGGTGCATCAGCACCACGATGAGCGAATCGCCCAGGGCCTCCTGGGTGTCGAGGAGGAACGCCCCGCTCGGCTGATTGTCGCCCCCCGGAATGGTGTGCGTGTCAAGGATTGAATACCGGCTGCCCAACACCAGCTCATCGCCGGTTTTCGTCCAGGTCCAGGCGGTCGAGATCCCAAGCTCGCCTTCGGCAACCTGCTCAATCTCGGCTGCGGAGTTGTCGAACATCTCCTGAAACCCAATCACGTCCGGGCCGACGGCCTGAACGATTGAACGGACGCTCCGCTGGACGTCCGTTTCGAAGAGGGAGCTTCGGTCCTGATCGAAGTTGTTGGGGACATTGTAGGACAGCAACCGCAGGTCGGAGGCACTGGGGCGGTCGAGCGACGGCGCGTCGGCGGCGGTCCGCGTGTCGGACAAGACGTACCCGAGGCCCCCATTGTCGTTGGGCACGCGGTCGCCCCCAGACGAGAGGGCAATGCGGAGGCTGTCGCCCGGAAAGAGCGCGCGACCGTCGGGTTGGGCGGAGCGATCAAGGGCGATTTCAAACGTGTCGGCCCGGACGGTGGGGAGGGACGCGAGGCCAATGTCCTCGTGCTCCACCGCCTGCCCATTCCCGAGGGTGCCGGTACGCTCGCCAAAATTCCACTGGAGCTCTGCGCCAAGGCCGAGCTCCGAATCGCCAGTCGTCGGGTCGTTGTCCGTGTCGAGGTAGAGCGTCAGGTCGTTGTTCTCTTCCAGGCTAACCGACCGGCTCGCCGTCAGACGGAAGAAGAGGCGTCGGTCGGTGTGGGCGACCCATAGGCGCTCGATCCCGATCGCGTTGTCCCCATCCCCTAGGTCGGACTGTCGCACGTCGAGTTCGCTCCAGTCGTCCCCGTCTCCATCCACGACGATGGGGGCCGGCTGGCTGGAAAAGCCATCGACCGCCGGGGCGACGAGCATTTCCTGGACGGAGCTCGAGGGAGTGCTCTCGTTGGCCGCGGTGTCGACGGCCGTCACCACGTAGTGATACGTCCTTCCGTCTTCGACGGTGGAGTCGGTATAGCTCGTTCGGGAGAGAAGTGACTCGTTCTGGGCGGTCCGGTCTGCGATGTCGCCGATGGGGGAGGTCGAGCGATACACATTGTACCCCTCCAGGTCGTCGGCGTCCACTGCCGCCCACGACAGTTCGATCACGGCATCGCCCGCTGTTGCCTCCACGTTGGTCGGGGCCGCCGGTGCGGTCGTGTCCTCCCCGGTTCCTTCGTCCCCGGGATTTTCGTCCACGGGCGAGGAGTCGCTCGTCCCGGCATTGTCGCACCCGATAAAGACGAGCGGCAACATCA
>CAZTDC010000632.1:0-2015 GCA_964612165.1 uncultured Salinivenus sp. | reverse complement strand
ACGAGGTCGGGGGGCTCGTCCTGGATGCACGCCCAGGCCTCCTCTCCGTTGGCGGCTTCCTGGACGCGACAGTGCTCGGCAAGATGCGCCCGAAGAAACGCGCGCACCTCATCGTTGTCATCCACAAGGAGAACGGTCGGAGGGACGGTAGACATGGGATCCGAACGAGCTGCGGAAAAGAAATGCGGGTCGGTGGCCCCGGGATAAACGAGACGTCCCCCGCCCGCGAGAGAATCGACCCGGTTCGTCGAGCCGGTCCGTCTCGCGCCCTAACACCCGGAGCCTGCAACTGCATCCCATAAGAACGGGAACAGCGATGTCGATATTGGGACGATTTCCTTCGTTCGCACGACGTTTTGGCCATGAGCACAACGCTGCCCCCGGTTTGCACCTCGAAGCCCTCCGCTCCCGTGTTCCCGGGACGCGGCGACGGGATCGCCCCTCCCACTCGCATCGTCGCTGCAGGAAAAGAAGTCAACGACTCCTCTCCCAGCCTTGCTCTCTGAAAAGCCCGTCCGCTAGAAAGACAGCCGTGAGGATAGCGGTTTTCGGCGAGAGCTGTGGGTCTACTGGAACTGAAACTGTCGGTACTACGTGCTGTGCTGGTCGATGTACTCGGTGGGGGTCTGTCCCACCTCCTCCCGAAAGACACTCGAAAAGTGGGAGGCCGACCGAAACCCGACCGCATAGCCGACTTCCGCGATCGTCCCTGGATCCCCCTCCAAGATCTTCTTCGCCCGCTCCAACCGCCGCTGCTTAATAAGCTCCCCCGGGGCCATCTCCACCGTCTTCTTCAACCGCCGTGTCAACTGCCGACGGCTCAGGGCCACCGCCTCGGCCAGGTCCCCCACCCCGAAGTCCGGATCGCTCAACTGCCCCTCGATCGCCTCCAGCACCTCCTTCACGAAGGGCCGCTCGTCGGCCTCAATCGCCGCGTCAAGTCCCTCGATCGCAAGCTCCTCCCGGTAGCGGGCCTTCAGGTGGCGGCGCGCCGCAAGGTGGTTGGCGATGCGCTGGCGCAACTCAGCGGCGTCGAAGGGCTTGGTGACGTAGTCGTCGGCCCCGCAGGAGAGGCCCTCGTGGGCGGCCTCCTCCCCGGCCCGAGCGGTTAACAGCAAGACGGGGATGGTGCGGAACTGCTCGTCGTTCTTGATGCGACGACAGAGCTCAAACCCATCGAGACCGGGCATCATCACGTCGCTGAGGACGAGGTCCGGCTCTTCGGACTGGGTCACCTCCCATCCCTCTTCTCCCCCGGCGGCCTGGAGCACAGCCCAATCCCGACCTAACTCTTCCTGGAGATACGCCCGCATCTCCGCGTTGTCCTCCACAATCAGAATCGTGGCCGCCTCGCCCCTCTCCTCTTCCTCCACTTCGTTCTCCGACTTCTCTTTTCCAATGCTCCCGCGCTCTCGCTCTCCCGTGCTCCCACGCTCTTGCTCCCCTATGCTCACAGGCCCCTGCTCTTCTCGCACGCCCGCGTGCTCCCCATCCCCCATGGTCCCACGCTCCCACGCCTCCACGCTTGACTCGACCATCGGCACCAGCGGAAGCTGCACGGTGAACGTCGCCCCCTCTCCCGGCGCAGAGTCCACGGCAATCGTCCCGCCGTGCAGCTCCACCAGTTCACTCGTAAGGGCCAACCCCAGCCCCGTCCCCTCGTGCTCCCGGGTCATCGAATTATCGGCCTGCTCGAACCGATCGAAGACGTGGGCCTGGGCCTCGGGTTCGATTCCGGGCCCCGTGTCCTCGACCTCGACGCGGGCGGTGTACTCCAGGCCCTCTCCGTTCTCGGGCGCCTCGACGGCCTCCGTGTCCGCATCGGTCGCAATCCGCACGGTGACCGTTCCCCCGTCCGGCGTAAACTTCACGGCGTTGCCCACGAGGTTGCTCACGATCGTCTCTACCTTCTCCGGGTCGAAGCGCGTCTCAACGCGTCCTTCCGGCCCCTTCACGCGCAGGGCGATGTCCTTCTGTTCGGCCCTCGAGCGGAAGGCCTCCGCCGAACGCTCGAC